>JAPLKF010000072.1 GCA_026388215.1 Pseudomonadota bacterium
CCCTTGTCACTGCGCCTTTTGTTATTTTCTCACAAGACACTTCTGGAAGAGTTGTTGATGAATTTCTGACAAAACCTGGAGACTTTACCTTTACAAGACCCTTAGGAGAGGATATATAACCTAAATTTTTTGAGCAGGAGAATAGAGATTATAGTTATAAAATCAAACGAGTGATTTAATTAAATAAGATTTGATGAATATATTATAGGGATTGTTATTCTTCGGGATACCTTTCAGAGATACTACGGATAACATCAAGAATGGAAAAAAAGACATCTATCATCTCGGGGTCAAACTGTTTACCCTTTTCCTTTTCAAAAGTTTCGAGAATTTTTGCTTCATCCCAGGCTTCTTTATATACCCTTTGAGAAGATAAGGCGTCGTATACATCGGCAATAGCAACTACCCGCCCAAATGGCGGGATTTCTTCTCCTTTTTTTCCACTTGCCTTTCCATTTGAGGTTTCATATCCAGGGATCGGTTTCCCGGTGGAATAGTTAATATGACCCGGATAGCCGTTGCTATCCCATCGTTCATGGTGGTTTAATGCTACAATAAAGGCTGCCTCATCAAAGTCTGAACGGGCATCGGTAAATAGTCTTGCCCCGAGGTAGGTATGCTGTTTTATAATCTCGTACTCATCACTGTCAAGTTTCCCAGGTTTTCTTAAGATCGTATCTGAAATCGCAACCTTGCCCACATCATGGAGAATCGCAGCCATTCTCAGAACATCCTTGTTTTTTTCTATCTGATCCTGTGGGATGCTTCTTTGAGTTGCCCATGCATCGTAGATTTCAACAGCATATGAGGCCACACGGTTAACATGCGCACCAGTTTCTTTTGGATCTCTCAACTCTGCCATCTTTATCATACGGAGAATAATAGTTCTTGTCATCTGTGCCCTTTCAATGGCAATGGCAGCATTATTTGCAATATGCATGACGAGAGGCTCGTCCTCTTTGGAAAATCCTATGATATTATTCATTTTATCTTTCGCATTGATCAGCTGTAACACTCCGATGATTTCCCCTCGGTTATTTCTAAGGGGAAAGGTCAGCATAGATTGTGTACGATATTTGGATATACGGTCATACGATTTGTCGAAGTAGTAAGGGATACCTTCCGGGAGTTCATAGGCATCGGACATGTTAAGCATTTCTCCTGTACTGGCAACGTAGCCTGCAATTGACCGGTTATTTATAGGTATTGAAAATGTAGAATATATCAATTTTTTACCAGGTGGCAACCTTTTCTGAAGGGTGTCGTTCTGTGTATACCTAAACTTCAGCCTGTTATCTTCTTTTATATATATAGAGCCGGCATCAGCATTAACAAAACCCCTGGCTTTTGTGAGTATATGTTCAAGTAGTAAGTCGATATCCCTGACCTGGGTAACTTCAAGTCCTAAATTGATAATCTCGGTTAGTTTTTGTTTCTCGTTAAACATGGCCTTCTCCTTTTAAGAGGTGTCTATGTATTATCCATAACTGTCATTTTTTCTTAAGTATCTCATCCATAATGCGCCCAGCAGGATTCGAACCTGCAGCCTCTGGATTCGTAGTCCAACGCTCTGTCCATTTGAGCTATGGACGCAACAGTTTACAGAAGCATACACTAAAACTGTAGTAAAACTGTAGTAAATTATCATTAACTTACTATCTTTTTCAATGCCCCGGTCATTTTTTCTATTGCTCCCAAGCTTACACGCAAACTTTCTGAGTCGTGGTGTGTATACCTCCTTGTCGATTTTAAGTCTTTATGCCCCATATACTTGGCTATGGTATGATGTAAGATGGATTTAGTGGACACCAAAGTTGTGATAAAATAATATGACGGAGGTGTCAGCATGGAAAGGATTCCAAAAGGTATCTACACAAAGGAGCTTCCCGAGGAAGCTGTCAAGTTGGTAACAGAGGGCGGGTTAACTGTACCGGAAGTGGGACGCAGATTATCAATTGCCCCTTCAACAATTCGGTACTGGGTTAAGGCGAGCGGTGAAGGCAAGCTTCAGAAAGTTGGCATGCAGCAGAGACCGCTTACAGAGGTAGAAATGGAACTTGCCCGGGTCAAACGGGAGCTGGCTATAATAAAGATGGAGCATGATTTCTTAAAAAAAGCAGCCGCGTACTTTGCCAAGGAGTCGCTGCCAGGTACGCGATCATGAGGCAGATGCGACTCACGTATCCAATACCGATGATGCGCCGCATATTAGACGTATCACCAAGCGGATACTACAAATGGCTCAATCGTCCACCCTCAAAACGATCTCAGCAGGAGGGAAGACTGGAGATAGAGATACGTGCTGCACACAAAAGGACCCGTGAGACCTGCGGGCCCGAAAGGTTACAGCGTGACCTTGCGGAACACGGGGTGAAGGTAGGCATCTGCCGGATCAGGCGCATCAGAAAAAAGTTAGGGATACGCTGTAAACAAATACGAAAGTTTAAGGCAACAACAGACTCAAAGCATACATTGCCTGTAGCAGAGAACCTCCTTAACCAACAGTTCGAGGCAACGGCACCGAATCAGGTCTGGGTAAGTGACATTACCTATATACCTACAGAAAAAGGCTGGTTGTATTGTACAGGCCATAAGGACATCTTCACGGGAGAAGTAGTGGGATACTTAAATGGGTCCCAGGATAACAAAGAACCTTGTGAGCCAGTCCCTATTCCGGGCAGTGGAAACAAAACGGCCCGAATCTGGTCTGATTCATCATTCTGACCGGGGTAGCCAGTACTGTTCAAGTGATTACGTGAAGCTCCTTGAACAGTACAATATGAGAGCCTCCATGAGCAAAAAGGGCAATTGCTATGACAATGCCCCGAAGAACGAACTTGTCTATCATCAACGTTATGCGACAAGGGATGAGGTAATCAAGGAGATCACAGAATACATAGAGGTTTTCTACAACAGACAACGCAGGCAGGTAAGACTGGGGTATTTATCCCCTGCTGCCTATGAACGGGAGTTTTATGCGAGGCAACTTGCAGCATGAGGGTTACTCGTATCCAC
>JAPLKF010000073.1 GCA_026388215.1 Pseudomonadota bacterium
AAACATACAATATGGACCCTGAGAGTCTTGAGTCCGTCCTGAGTAAGGGAAAGGGTATCAAGCTATGTATCCCTGTCCATCTTTACGGACATCCCTGCCGTATGGATGAAATCCTTGATATATGTAAACGATATAACGTAACGGTCATGGAAGATGCATGCCAGGCACATGGCACCCTGTATAAAGAAAAAAAGATTGGTAGCTTTGGTGATGTATCAGCCTTTAGTTTTTATCCCACAAAAAATCTTGGCTGTTATGGGGATGGAGGCATTGTCCTTACAGACTCTGATGATATAAATGAAAAGGCATTAATGCTTAGAAATTATGGACAGATATCCAAACACGTACACACTATAGAGGGCTTCAATTCGAGGCTTGACGAGATGCAGGCGGCAATACTCAGGTTTAAACTTGAAAAGCTCAACCATTGGAACGAAAGAAGAAGACACATTGCATCAATATACAGGAGAGAATTAGAAGATACGCCGCTTTTGCTTCCCCTTGAGGCTCCCTGGGCATACCATGTGTATCATTTATACGTGGTAAGGGTAAAAAAGAGGGATGAACTGATGAGATACCTGAGTGAACAGGGGGTTTCAACCCTCATACACTATCCAATGCCCATACACATGCAAAAGGTTTACAAACATCTTGGATATAAACATGGTGATTTTCCAAACGCCGAAAAGGTAGCAAAAGAGATTATTTCCTTGCCCATGTACCCTTCCCTGAAAGAAGACGAAGTACTTTACATTTGTGGGCGTATACGGGCGTTTTACGGGAAATGATGAAAATCGCTCCCATTACCCCCTGCGATTTTAGTTCAGGGTTCAGGGTTCAGAGTTCAGAGTTAAAAATCTTTTTTAATCTCATCACTCATCACTTGGAGGACGAACAAAGGTGAAGATCCTCCACTTGTTCAGTGACTGGAAATGGACAGGTCCTGCTGAGCCCACGGTCTCATTATGTGAAGCATTGAGCCATGAAGGGGTGGATGTAACGATCGCATTTAGAAAGGCCCCGCCTGATTTCCAGGAAAGGACTGTTGAGAAAGAGGTTAAAGAAAGGGGTATCAAATCGTTTGATGGATTCAGGCTAAACAGGTATTTTTCGGTCAGGGACTGGCTTTTCGATTTTCGTTATATAAAACGATATGTGGAGGAACAGGCCATTGATATTGTCCATACGAATCTTTCCCATGACCATTTCACTGCCATATTTTCCCTCTCCTTTTCGAAAAATAGACCTTTAATAGTGAGAACTGACCACAAAAGGGACGGCATGCCAATAAACAGATTTATGAAATGGGCATTGTCAAGAACCGATGGTCTTGTGAGTTACAGCAAGAAGATAATGGAACATGATGTAAAAAGCTTTGGTTTCCCTGACAAGCGGACATGCGTTATCCCCTTAGGGGTTAAACCATATAATGGGCCCCTCAAAAACATGAAAGAAGAGTTTGGCATAAAGGCTGATGAAAGGGTAATAGGTGTAATCGGGAGGCTAAAGCCGGACCGCGGGTACGATGTAATACTGAAGGCATTCAAACTTGTAAGGGAGCGTATGAATAATGTGAAGCTCCTTATAATGGGCAGGAGCTCGCAGATAGAAAAGAGCGTAAAGCAACCGCTTTCTGAGCTGGGTCTCGAAAGTGATGTCATACTCGCTGGCTATAGGATAGATGACTATTTTTCTGTAATTTCAACCTTTGACCTCTTTGTCATGATGAGGGCAGGAAGTGATGGAAGCGCACGTGCACTCCGGGAGGTGATGGCGATGGGAAAGCCCGCAATAGTATCCGATGCCGGGATGCTGCCTGAGCTTGTGGAAGACGGGAAGACAGGATTTGTTGTAAAACCCGACGAGCGCGAACTTGCAGAGAAAATGGGAACAATCTTACTCGATGAGGGGAAAAGGATGACCTTCGGGACAAATGCGAAACAGACCGCAATCGAGAAATGGAGCTACACCACCCAGGCTCAAAAGATGAAGGAGTTTTATGAAAGGCTTCTTGAGATAGGGAAGCGATATTAATATCAAAACAAGAAGATACCGCAAATATTTTTTCACCTCTAAATGCTAATGCTAAAATAATTAGCAGTTAATTAGCAATTCATACTTGACAACCTCTAAATACTAATGCTAATATTATTAGTAGTTAATTAGTAATTTGAGTTTATACAATGAAAATACCAGAAAAACCACCTGATATTACAAGCGTCTCTTTGGATAAATCACTGTTCTCTGAAGAAATGTCGATAGTTGTCAAGAAAGCCAACAGGGATTATCTTTACTGGGACAAATTTAAATACCAGATTCCTGAAGGCATTAGAACCGAATCTGCCTGGGCTGCCCTGAAGACAGCAAGGTCTTTACAGATGAAATACGTTCCCTTGAAAGACACATCAGGTAGGCTTTTCTGCTATTGGCTTCCTGACATTGTGTTGCAGTATCTTCACCTTATAGACCAGGACACGGGGGGACAGATTATAACAGATAACCCATCTATCTATGCACAGGAAAAGAGATGGTACCTGATGAATTCTATCGTTGAAGAGGCGATAGCGTCGAGTCAGATTGAAGGGGCGGTAACAACAAGACAGGTGGCTAAAGATATGCTCCAGACAGGGAGGAAACCGAGAGATAGGTCTGAGCAAATGGTATATAATAACTACATCACTATTTCAAAAATCCGGGAACTGATAGACAAGCCACTCACCCCGGAACTGCTTAAAGAACTTCAAGGCTCTATCACGAAGGACACGCTTGACGAGCCATCCTATGAAGGGAGGTTCAGAACAGCCGAAGACCGCCAAGTATATGTATCAGATTTTGAAGGCAACATACTTCATGCCCCTCCTCCGGCACAAAATATAAAAGAGTACATAGACCTTCTTTGTAAGTTTGCGAATGAGGATAAGGAGGAAGAATTTATTCACCCTGTCATAAAGGGCATTATCCTTCATTTTTGGCTTGCCTATATACACCCATTTAATGACGGCAACGGGCGTACCGCAAGGGCAGTTTTTTACTGGTATATGCTGAAGAAAAATTACTGGCTTTTTGAGTATCTATCCATTTCAAATATTATCTTAAGGGTCAGAACTCAATACTACCGTTCGTTTTTATATTCCGAGATTGATGACGGGGATATGACATACTTCATTATATTTCACCTCCGTGCGATCT
>JAPLKF010000074.1 GCA_026388215.1 Pseudomonadota bacterium
TCATTAGCGAAGCGTAAAAAAGGAGCGCTATGAGCGACTTTTTGCTTGAGATCGGGACAGAAGAAATTCCCGCACGGTTTATTGAGCCTGCAAAAGAAGGCTTACTCAATCTTTTAAAAGAGGGTTTTATATTTTCAAGGATCTCTTTTGGCAAAATTGAGATGTTTGCAACGCCGAGGAGGATATCTGTTTTTGTCAAAGATATCTCTGAAAGACAGGAAGAAAGCATTACCATTAAATATGGCCCTCCGTACGACAGGGCCTTTGACCCTCAGGGGAATCCCTCAAATGCTGCTACTGGTTTTGCAAAAGCCCAGAATGTAACTTTCGATGAACTGAAGAAGGTGCAGAGGGATGGTGTAGAGTTTGTAGCTGTGGAAAGAAGAGAAACAGGTAGAAGTACAGTTGAGGTCCTTCCTGATTTGCTAAAGGACGCAATCTCCCGCATCCCATTTCAGAAAAGGATGCGATGGGGGAATGAGGACTTTGAATTTGCACGGCCCATCCAGTGGCTGCTCATTCTCTTTGGGGAAGAGCCTGTGGAGCTTACCATTGCCGATGTAAAGAGTGGCAATATCACATATGGCCATAGATTTCTCTCTAAAAGACCTGTTCAGATAAGGCGTCCGTCTGAATATGTGAGAAGGCTGAGGGCTCACCATGTGATAGTGAAGGAAAAGGAAAGGATGGAGATGATCCTCAAAGGTATCCGCCTCATAGAAGATGAGACACATGGTGAGGCAATAATGGATGAAGACCTTATCAAGGAGATTTTATATCTTACAGAGTATCCTTACCCGCTCAGAGGGGGGTTTGATGAGGCATTTTTGACGATTCCGAAAGAGGTACTCGTCAATGTGATGAAGTCGCATCAGCGTTATATCCCCATACAGAATAAAAATAATTCGCTTATGCCATATTTTATATTTTTTGCAAATACCCATCCAATTAGAGATGAAGAGATTATCAGGGGAAATGAGAAGGTTTTGAAGGCGAGGCTTGCAGACGCACAGTTTTTCTTTGAAGAAGACAAAAAGGTTAAACTTTATGACCTTTATGAAAAACTTTCCTCCATTGTATTCCATATAAAACTGGGAACATTGAAACAAAAGGTTGAGAGGGTAAAAGAAGTCTCACAATACCTTTCCTCTGTCCTCAATTATGATGGCATGAATAAGGTAGAGAGGGCGGTAAGGATAATGAAGGTAGACCTCCTGACCCATATGGTTGGCGAGTTTCCTGAATTACAGGGTGTGATGGGTAGAATATATGCGAAGTCTCAGGGAGAGGATGAGGAGGTAGCGAGTGCCATAGAGGAACATTACCTGCCGGGCAGTGGCAACGGTGTACTGCCCAGAACAACACTCGGTGCTATTACAGGGATAGCAGATAAGGTTGATTCATTAACATCATTCTTTTCTGTGGGTATTACCCCCACAGGAAATTTAGACCCCTTCGCCTTAAGGAGACAGGCCCTCGGTATTATAAAAATCGTGATAGATAAGAAGTTTCATATACCACTTGAGCAATTAATAAAGACATCATACGATGGTGGACATGGCATTGAAGGAAGACTCTCTTTTGAAGATACGAAGGCATCGCTCATTGATTTTATCATTACGAGATTTAAATTTTCCATGATAGAGGAGAATCACAATCAGGAATTTGTGGAGAGTGTACTGCCTTATGTGGCCCTTGATATATATGACGGCTATATGCGGCTTCTTTCACTTGAGACACAGAGGTCGATAAGGGATTTTGAGAGGCTCATGGTAGGCTTTAAAAGGGTATTCAATATTACAAAGCAGTTAGTAGAGGATCATGATGTAAACCCATCACTTTTTAAGCTGAAAGAAGAGGAGGCATTGTATAACCTCTACGAGTCAAAAAAGGAGCCGTTCTTTAC
>JAPLKF010000075.1 GCA_026388215.1 Pseudomonadota bacterium
CTGAATATAAACTTTATACCCTCCTCAAAGAAGAGCTTAAAAACGGATCGAATGACCTTGTGACGAGGTCAACGGGGCAGACGATAAGAGACAGGATAGAGCGGGATATTGCGAAAGAGAAAGATGGGGCGGTTATTGCCATTGATTTCTCCGGAATCGGGGTAATTGATTATTCCTGTGCAGATGAGATTGTGGCAAAGCTCATATCCAGACTTATAAGCGGCGAATACGGCGATAAATACATCGTGCTTACTGGTCTTAATGAAAATCAGAAGGAGAATATCGAGGTTGCCCTTGAGCGAAAAGACCTTGCAGCAATAGCGGAAATCAGGGATAATGGGAAAGTCCTTATTGGAAGCCTGAATAACTATCTTGTTGAAACGCTCAATCTGATATTTGAAAAAGGCAGCATTACTGCAAGTGATCTCTCAGATAGCCTTAAACTTCTTGCAAATACAAGCGGGACAAGGTTGTTGAATCTCCATAAAAAAAGGCTGGTAAAAAGGGTTCCTGAGAGAAGAAATGAAGGAACGGTGTGGGTGTATGAAAAGATTTAGTCTAAAAGGGGATTGAAATGACTAATATAATATACCTGATTGTTGGTCTCATATTAGGAGGTGCTGCCCTCTGGTTTATTCTAAATAAACAGCTTAAGCAGCGAGAAACTGAATTAAACAAACTGAGAGAAGAGTTAAAGACAGAAAGTCAGGCCAGAATAGAGGCCCAAACACGGCTTGATGAATTTGAAAAACAAAGGGAATATATTGAAGAAACGCTTAAGAATGAATTTGCTTCTCTGTCTTTAACAGCCCTTTCTAAAAACTCTGCTGAATTTCTGAAGCTTGCAGAACAAGCACTTGAATCAAAAACTACCGAAGGTAAGAAGGAACTTGAAAGCAAAAAAGAACTGATTGACCAGAACATTGAAGCCATAGGAAAAACACTGTCTGAGGTTCAAAGTAAAATTGAAAAAGTTAGTAAGGACAGTGGCGAAAAATTTACAGAAGTGGCCACCCTCATTAAAAAACATGAAGAGGTGACATTCAAGTTGAAAGAGACGACTGAACACCTTGGGCAAGCCCTTGCGAGTTCGAAAAAAAGGGGCGAATGGGGTGAGCGGATGGCAGAAGATATTATTAGGCTTGTGGGAATGGTAGAGGGAATAAACTACATCAAACAAAAAACCTTGGAACACTCAGCGGGCAGGCCGGATTTTACATTTCTTTTACCGAATAATTTGAAGGTAAACATGGATGTAAAGTTCCCAATCGAAAACTATCAAAAATACCTTGATGCACATTCCGAACATGATAAAAAACGTCACAGGGATGAACTGCTAAAAAATACAAAAACAATGATCAGGCAGGTAACAACCCGTGATTATATCAACCCATCAGATAATACTGTTGACTATGTAATTGTATTTATCCCCAATGAACAGATTTACAGTTTTATAAACGAGACCGATACAACAATAATGGATGAGGCATTAAAACAAAAGGTTATTCTATGTTCTCCCTTTACGCTTTACGCAGTCCTTGCAGTGATAAGGCAGGCGATTGAAAATTTCAACCTGGAACGGACTGCCTCAGAGATCTTAAAGCTCCTTACCGAGTTCTCGAAGCAGTGGTCGGCCTACAAAGAAAAATTCAAGATAATGGGTGACAGGCTTGATGCTGCAAAAAAAGAGTATGATACCCTCATCACAACGAGAAGCAACATGCTTGAAAAACCTTTAAAGAAGATAGATGAACTAGGCAAACAGAAGGCACTTGCACTGGATGCAGAGATAAAGTTTGATGAAACACAATCTACAGAATGATGCAGTATGGTTCCTTACCCGTTAGATTTTTTATGGGAAAAGGTCGAAAAAAAATATAGTGGTGAAGAAGCAAAAACCATTTCCGGTGTTGATGTATCGTATAGGGATGAAAAGTACGCAGCGGTTCTTATCACATTCGAGGATGAAAAGCTTAAGGACATCAAGGTAGATCAAGGCATCTCGAATGAGCCCTACCGGAGTTCATTATTTTTCCTGAAAGAAGCGCCGGTTATTTCAAAACTTATTTATGGCGAAAGCATAGACCTTCTCTTTGTAAATGGTCATGGCATATGTCATCCATATTTATACGGTTTGGCAACAGTAATCGGGTTCACCCACAGTATACTCACAATAGGCATTGCACAGAGATTGATATCTGGAACATACGAGGAAATTGAATCGGGGTATCCAGATATTACATATATTGCCCAAAATTAGAGGAAGCTTGGAACTGCTGTAAAAATCAGGAAATTTAAGAAACCTGTATATCTTTTCCCGGGTTTCGGAATAACACTCAATCGAACAATTAACGAATATCTGAAATGGGCAAAAAACAATAAGATACCGGAGCCTTTAAGATTAGCTCACATATATGCAAAAAGGTATATGAATAGTTGATGCTCTGGTTCATTATCACACTTAAATAACAAGTACTTATCTCTTTTTATAATGATTATGAAAAAATCTTGACACATTTATTATACCGGGGTACAGTATCCTGATATGAAAAAATTGCGTATAAATAAAGGAAATACAGCACGAAAAAGAGTATATAATTATATCCGGGAACAAATTTTAAGCGGTGTTATAGCTCCTAACGAACGTTTATTGGAAACAAAAATTGCTAAACAAATTGGAACCTCACGAACTCCTGTAAGAGAAGCCCTCCATAGTCTTGAATTAGAAAAACTGATTAAATCAATACCAAGTGTGGGTTATACAGTTGAACCTATAAGCGAAGATGAAGTTAAGCAAATATGCGAGATCAGGAGGGTGATAGAGGGGCTGGCTGCACGGTGGGCAATGGAAAAGGCACAGACAAAACTCGTCAAGGATCTTGGGAAAAACATAGCCACCGCAGAGAATAAAGTTTCAACAGGTGATGTGAAGGCATTTGTCGACCTGGATGCTCAGTTTCACGAAATTATCGCTAAGCTAAGCAGAAGCGGACACCTTCTGGAATTATCGCGGTTCTTAAGGCGGCAAATGCTAAGATACAGGATACAGAGCATATACTCAAAGTACAATGTTTTAAGAGCTATAGAGGGCCACAAACAGATACTTAAAGCGATTGAAGGGGCTGATATAAATGCGGTTGAGAAGGCGATGAGGCATCATCTTGAACAGTCTCTAAAAGATATATTGAGATTTGCGTTTAAAGAAGATACAGGTAAGGATAAAATTCAATGATCGAAATCATGTTTAGAGGTCGCGGAGGACAGGGGGCAGTAGTTGCCTCTGAGATTCTTGGAAGGGCCTTTTTTCTTGAAGGTAAATACCCACAGAGCTTCGCTCTCTTTGGAGGTGAACGACGGGGTGCCCCTGTAGTCGGTTTTTTGCGCGTTGATGATGAACCCATTCTTTTGAAATGCCAGATAAAGCACCCAAACTACCTGATTCTCCTTGACATATCGTTAATTGAACAGGAGGAAATAGGTAAGGAGGTTGTACCTGGTGGAAAACTCCTCATTAATACACATAATAGCATCGAGTATTTTAAGGACTTGAGGGGGTTTACCATTGGTCTGGTTGACGCAGCATCAATCGCTAGAAATCTTGGACTCGGAGGTAATTTTAATATGGCAATGCTGGGGGCATATGTACGCTTGACCAATCTCATAAAGCTTGAAACATTGATCGAAGCAGTCACTAAAATGGTTCCATCCAAAAGAGAGGAGAATATCCAGGCAGTGAAAGATGCCTATGAACAAGTAAGGGTCTACGAGGCGGAAGGTTAGAGAGCTATGAATCATCCACTTATCCAGGAAAATAAATTTGTAATCCCTATATCCTATGGCAGCACAGAGGTCATCGATACAGGCAAATGGGGTTTTCAAAAACCACATACGCAGTTTATGACAGCCCCCTGCCAGGAATCTTGCCCTGCGGGAAACAACATCCCTCAATTTCTCTATTTAGCCCAAAAGGGTGAGTATGGTAACGCACTTTTAACCATCTTAAAGGAGAACCCCTTTCCCGGTATATGCGGAAGGGTTTGCTTCCATCCCTGTGAGGTAAGCTGCAATAGAGATAAGTACGATGAGTCCGTCTCTATCAGTGCACTGGAACGATATATATTTGATACGACATCTGATCAAGTGCCTAACCTGAACCCCGTCCAGAATGTCAATGGAAGAGGAGTCGCCGTTGTCGGGTCTGGTCCTGCAGGTCTTTCATGCGCCTATTTTCTTCGTCTTTTAGGCCATAAGGTAACCGTTTTTGAGGCATACAAAGAAGCCGGCGGGATAATGACGTACGGTATCCCCGGATACCGCCTCCCGAAAGCTATCGTCAAAAAAGAAATTGCAAGGATGATAGCTCTGGGTATTGAGATAAAGACAGGGGCTAAAGTGGGCAGAGATATCACTTTTGATGCACTCAATGAGTATGATGCAGTTTTTCTCTCGATCGGTGCCGGGATAGAGAGCCCCCTCGGCATAGAAGGCGAGGCATTTGAGAAGGTCATGCATGGTCTTGACTTTTTAAAGCGTATCAACTCAGGTTCATCAATCCCGGGAGGTCAGGATGTAATAGTGGTCGGCGGAGGAAATACTGCCATGGATGTAGCAAGGTCATCTATCAGGAATGGTTGCCGTGTTACCATAGCTTACCGAAGGGGAAGAGCAGAGATGCCGGCTATCAAGGACGAAATTGATGATACCGAAGAGGAAGGTGCACGGTTTGAATTTCTGATTCAACCTGTCAGGATAAAGATGTTATCAGACAAGAGATTGGCCGTAGAATTCCAGCGTATGAAGCTTGGTGAACCGGATGCGAGTGGCAGGCCAAGGGCTATTCCTGTTGAAGGGACTGACTTCATAATGGAAACAGATTACCTTATCACTGCTACCGGTGAAAATGTTGATCTTGTATCCTTACCCACGGACCTTATAAAAAACGGTCTTGTCTACGTTGATAATTTTCTCAGGACAAAGAATGCTAAGATGTTCGCAGGTGGCGATGTGGTTGACCAGCCACGAACCATAGTGACTGCCATAGGAGCCGGGAAAAAGGCTGCTATTTCCATTGACCTTTATCTCAAAGGAGTACCCCCTGAAAAAATGTTCTCCGGGATAAGGGTGGGAGACAAAGGGTCTCTTTCTTTCGAGGCGTATACCTCCGGTGGAAGGTTTGAAATGAATCGTGCGGCACAGAAAGTTGTTACCTTCGATAAACTGAATACCCTTTATTTTGAGCACACGAGCAGGGTTAAAAAACGTAAACTGAGCCGTGAGGCTTCTCTTAAAAGTTTTCAGGAGGTCAATCTCGGTTTATCAGCGGAAGAAGCAACTACCTCTGTTTCACGCTGTTTTACCTGTGGAACATGTAATTACTGTTACAACTGTTACTTCTTCTGTCCCGAAGGCGTAATTGCACTGGATCCTATCAAAGGGACGAAATATGTGGATTATGAACATTGCAAAGGATGCGGGACATGTGCAAAGTCCTGCCCGAGAAATGTGGTTGTGATGAAGGAGCTGTGATGAAAGAGTTTATGACCGGGAATCATGCCATTGCCAATGCGGTGAGATTATGCCGGACCCCCCTCATCGCAGCTTACCCAATTACACCTCAGACCTCCATTTACGAAAAACTCTCCGAGTGGGAGGCTTCCGGTGTTCTCAAAGGGATAATGATGAGAACTGAGTCGGAACATTCTGCCATGGCATCATGTATTGCTGCTTCTCTGACCGGGGTTAGGACATTTACGGCAACTTCATCCCAGGGGCTTGCGCTGATGCACGAGATGCTCCATTTTGCAAGTGGATGCCGGGCACCTGTAGTTATGGCAAATGTGAACAGGCTCCTTGCTGCACCATGGGGCTTCTGGGCTGATCAGACCGACAGTCTTTCCCAGAGAGACACAGGATGGATTCAGTTTTATGCGGAAAACGGTCAAGAGGCACTCGACAGTGTCATTCAGGCATATAAAATAGCTGAGCAGGTATACCTGCCTGCCATGGTTGCAATAGAAGCCTTTTTTGTCTCCCATTTCATGGAACCGATTGACCTTCCTGACCAGGATGCAGTTGACCGGTTCCTACCCCCCCTTGATCTTCCCCATCGTTTTAATATTGATAAACCCGGTTACCTTGTGCCTGTTGTGCCCCAGGAATTGTACCGGGAATACAAACATATGGCTTTCCTCTCAATGGATTCTGTGAAGGAAATCGCCATCAAGGTAGACAGGGAATACAAAGAGGAGTTCGGAAGGGGCTATGGGATTATTGAACCGTTCATGTTTGACGATGCTGAGATTGTCCTCGTCACAGCAGGGTCAATCACCAGCACAGCGAGGGTTGCCATCAAATCCCTTCGTGACGACGGATATAAGGTAGGGCTCCTCAAAATACGCCTTTTCAGACCCTTTCCACGCGAGGCAGCCTGTGCTGCCCTTCTGGGAAAGAAAAAGGTCGGTGTTATTGACAGAAACATATCAATCGGGAGTGGAGGCATATTCTGCCAGGAACTAAGAGGAGCGCTTTTGGGTATTGCACCCCAACCCCTTACCTACAGCTACATTGCAGGGATTGGAGGTAGCGACGTAGACGTGGAAACGATCCGTAAAGTTGCCTTTGATGTGATGAAAAGGACTGAGCCAAAAGAGGAAGCGATCTGGATAAAGGAGGATTTTTAAAGGTGATTATGGATTTACCAGAAGAACATCCTAATCTGATAAGGCCAGGCCATTCGGCATGCGCCGGCTGTGGACTGGTTGTTGCCATGAAATTGGTACTCCAGGTAATGGGGCCAAGGACGATAACCGTCATCGTGCCGTCTTGTGAAGGCTCGACTTCGGGTGTATATCCCAACACATGTCTTGCCATGCCGTCCTTTCACTCTGCTTTTGAGATCGCAGCACCAACCGCAGCAGGGATAGCAAATGCCCTTAAAATACTGGGTAAAACCGATATCCAGGCAGTTGCCTTTGCAGGGGATGGGGGTACCTTTGATATTGGCCTTGCCGCTCTTTCTGGTGTAACAATGAACAATGATGACATTATTTATGTCTGTCTTGATAATGAGGCCTATATGAATACAGGTATTCAGGTGAGCTCAGCAACGCCATCTTTTGCCTGGACAGGAACAACCCCCAAAGGGAACCCAAGACGGAAAAAGCATATCATGGATATCATGGCTGCCCATTACAATCCCTATTCAGCAACAGCTACTATTGGTTTTCCCCATGATCTCCGGCGCAAAATCGCTAAAGTTAAGGGTATCAGGGGAACAAAATTTATCCATATGCTTGTGCCTTGCCCTACTGGTTGGAGGATGGCCTCGGATTTATCCCCCGACGTGTCTCGCCTGGCTGTTGAAACCAATATTTTTCCTCTCTATGAGGTGGAAGATGGCGTACGATACACTATAAACCATGAACCGCTTAAATTACCTGTTGAAGAATATTTATTAAAGCAGGGACGCTTCAAGCATTTGAAGAAAGAAGAAATTCAACGCATTCAAAAGGATGCAGACGATGAGTGGAATAAGCTGCAATATAAGGCACATAGGTCTATGGTGGATAGCGCTTAATCCTTACTTTCAAGAAAGGGGCAATGTGTATGAAACTTTTCTGGAAGTTTTTTGATAAGCTCATCGAGGTAATGGCAGCGATAGCCGGGGGAATACTGGTTTTTATAGCGGCTGCTGTCTGTTACACCATCGGCATGCGATTCTTCTTTACACAGACGACTATATGGATCATGCAAACAACCGAATATGCCCTGTTGTGGATAGTTTTCCTTGCAACAACCTGGCTTTTGAGAGAGGGGGGGCATATAACTACCGATATCATATACACTCATCTCAATAACAAAACCAAACAATATCTCGATTGTATCATGTTTGTGATCGGCGGGTTTGCCTGTGCGATTATGGTCTTTTTTGGGATTCTCTATATGTATGAGTGTATTGTAGGCAGGGTAACAGACGTAAGGGCAGTTACTGTTCCAAAATCGGCTGTTTTCATTATCATCCCCATAGGCAGCATCCTCCTTACCATGCAGTTCTTCAGGATGGCGTGGAGCAGGTTTAGCGATATTAGGGCAGGGAAGTAACCCATGGAATGGTACACGATCATTCTCTTACTTTTTGGCGGTATGGTCTTCTTATTGCTTACGGGGATACCCATTGCCTTTGCCTTTCTCGTTGTCAACATGGTTGCGGCCTATTTCTTCCTGGGCGGGATACCAGGCCTTGTCGGGGTGGTGACAGGGGTTTTTACTTCCATTACAACCTTTACCCTGCTTCCTGTGCCCTTTTTCATCCTTATGGGAGAACTGATATTCCATACAGGCCTTGGCCTCGACGCGGTAAATGTGCTCGACAAATGGCTTGGCAAACTCCGGGGCAGGCT
>JAPLKF010000076.1 GCA_026388215.1 Pseudomonadota bacterium
AAAGCGTAATTTCCATCTTTTCAAGCCTCAAAAGGCGATCCCTTAACTGGGTTGCCTTCTCAAAATCCCATCTTTTTGCTGCTTCATTGATCTCTTTCTTAAGTTTTTTCACCATTTTTGATAGCCTTTTTGGTTCCACACCCTTTTCTTCAAACTCTTCGAGAGGCACTGCGTAGTAATCCTTCTCATAAATAGATGAGAGGATATCGACTATATCCTTTTTAATCCCTTCGGGTGTTATCCCATTTTTTACATTGTATTCCATCTGTATTTTTCTCCTCCTCTCCGTTTCATCTATTGCCCGTTTCATAGAGCGTGTAATGTTATCGCCAAACATCAGCACCCTGCTGTTTATATTCCTCGCTGCTCTCCCGCACGTCTGGATAAGCGATGTCTCGGAACGTAAAAAACCCTCTTTATCGGCATCCAGTATCGCAACAAGAGATACCTCCGGGAGGTCAAGCCCTTCTCTTATTAAATTCACACCAACAAGAACATCAAACCTGCCCATCCTCAAATCTCTCACGATGGCAACGCGTTCAAGGGTTTCAATATCTGAGTGAAGATATTTGGCTTTTATACCCGCATCTAAAAGAAAATCCGTCAGGTCCTCAGCAAATCTTTTTGTAAGTGTAGTAATGAGCACCCTCTCTTTCCTTTTTATAACCTCCTTGATCTCAGGAATAAGCGTATCCACCTGGTTTTTAGCCTGTTTTACCTCAATAATGGGGTCCATAAGACCTGTGGGTCTAATAATCTGTTCTATCACATAGCCCTTTGCCCTTTCCAGCTCATAGTTAGCAGGTGTTGCTGATATATACAGCACCTGTCTTGCCCTTTCTTTAAACTCCTCAAATGTTAAAGGTCTATTATCAAGAGCGGAAGGAAGCCGGAATCCATATTCCACAAGCGTTTCCTTTCTCGACCTGTCTCCTCTGTACATTCCTATGAGCTGGGGGATTGTTACATGGCTTTCATCAATCATAATTATGGCATTTTTTGGAAGATAATCAATAAGGGTTGGTGGTGGTTCTCCTAACTTTCTTCCTGTAAGATGCCTCGAATAATTCTCTATGCCCTGACAGTAACCTATCTCCCTTAACATCTCCAGATCATACTTCGTTCTCATCTCAAGTCTTTGGGCTTCGAGGAGTTTGTTCTGTAGCTTAAGCGTTTTAAGGTGTTCCCTTAACTCCTCTTCAATGGAGGTTACTGCATGCTCGAGCGTCTCCCTCGGTGTCACATAATGTGTTGTGGGATATATTGTGCATCGCTTAAGCCTTTCCAGCATTCTCCCGCTTAAGGGGTCAATGGCACAGATCGAAGATACCCTGTCTTCATCCATGACAATTCTGAATGCCCTGTCTTCTTCATAGGCAGGGAAGACATCAATGTTTTCACCCCTGATTCTAAACCTGCCTCGATAAAAATCCATATCGTTCCTCTCATACTGGCATTGTATGAGCTTGTCGAGGATCGTTTTTCTCCCGATACGTTGTCCCTCTTCAAGGTAGACAAGCATCCCGTAGTAAGCCTCCGGAGAACCGAGCCCATATATGCATGATACACTTGCAACAATGATTACATCCTCCCTCTCAAAAAGTGCATTTGTTGCGAGCAACCTCAACTTATCAATCTCCTCATTGATGGAGGCATCCTTTTCTATATAGGTATCTGTATGGGGGAGATACGCCTCAGGCTGATAATAATCATAGTAGCTTACAAAAAAATGGACCTCATTTTCAGGAAAAAGGGTTTTAAACTCTGTGTAGAGTTGCGCTGCAAGTGTCTTATTGTGAGATATAACAAGGGTAGGCCTTTGAACCTTCTCAATCACATTTGCCATGGTGAATGTCTTCCCTGAACCTGTTACACCGAGTAAGACCTGATGCGACACATCCTGCTTTATGTTTTTTACAAGTTTTTTAATTGCCACAGGCTGGTCGCCTTTTGGT
>JAPLKF010000077.1 GCA_026388215.1 Pseudomonadota bacterium
GGGATGGTCGCCCATCATAAATCATGCACGGAGGGTTCATGTCTGCTAAAATCATAAGCGGAACGGAAATAGCGGCGAAAATCAGGGAAGAATTAAAGGAAGAGGTAATACATCTTAAAGAAAAATATGGAATTGTACCCGGGCTTGTCACGATTATAGTTGGGGAAAACCCGGCATCTGTAAGCTATGTCACGGCGAAACAGAAAACGGCAAAAGAACTTGGCTTTTATTCTATTCAGGAGGATACGCCCGAAGATGTTTCCGAGGAAGCACTCCTCGCATTAATCAATAAACATAATAAAGACCCTAAAATACACGGAATACTTGTACAGTTGCCGTTACCGAAACATATCAATGAAACGAAGGTGCTCTATGCGATAAACCCTGATAAGGATGTGGACGGATTTCATCCGGTCAATGTTGGAAGGCTTATGATGGGGGAAGCACGTTTTTATCCCTGCACACCTTACGGGATACAGCAGTTGCTTATCAGAAGCGGTATTACAATCGATGGCGCCGAGGTCGTGGTTGTCGGGAGAAGCAACATCGTAGGGAAACCGATTGCAATGATGCTTATACAGAAGGCAAAAGGAGCAAATGCAACGGTGACAATATGTCATACAGGAACAAAAGACCTTGCCTTCCATACAAGAAGGGCTGATATACTTATTGTTGCTGCAGGGAGGCCAAAGGCAATAACGTCTGACATGATAAAAGAGGGTGCAGTGGTAATAGATGTGGGTGTAAATAGAATAGGGATTACGCCTGAAGGAAAGGCAAAACTGTGTGGGGATGTTGATTTTGAGGCAGTGAAGGAAAAAGCTGCGGCAATTACACCTGTGCCAGGAGGTGTGGGGCCTATGACGATAACAATGCTGATGCTGAATACAATAAAGGCAGCAAAGATGACAGTAAGCAGTAAGGAGTAGACAGTAAGCAGATGAGATAAAGAGAAGGCAAACACTGAATTATATGAGATGGAGGTTTAAATGGCTGATTATTCATACGAAGAAAAAGAAAATTTTGAGGGGAAAAAGGTTAGGGTTTTAGGACCCACCTATGAAGAAGGCAAACCTGAGAGTAGCGGCAACTGGAAGGAAAAACTTGGAACACGTGATGATGCCATGAACTATCTGAGGACAGCTCTCCGTTACTGGTATAGCAAAGACTGGTATGGAAGCGAGAAACGGAAACAAGAAGCATGATTTTTTTAGCGTAGAGCGTTGAGCATAGAGCGGAGAGTTTAAACTCCATGCTCTCAGCCCCAAGCTCTCAGCTAATAAAGACAGGAGGGGAGATGGCGTTTGAGATTCCAAAGATAAATTATACTGGTAAGATAAGAGAGGTAAGCATTGGGATGGGGCAGAAGGCAATAAAGATAGGAGGAGAAGGGTGCTACCCATTCTATTTATTTGAAGGAAAGATGCCCAATCCTCCGAGGGTAGCCTTTGAAGTGTGGGATCATGAACCCCAGGACTGGCAGGACTGGGCAATAGAGCCATTCAAGGATGTAATTCATGACCCTGTTGCATGGGCGAAAAAATGTGTGGATGTCTATGGGGCAGAGATCATCACCCTCCAGTTAAAAAGTGCAGACCCGAATGGCATGAACAGGGATGTAGAGGATGTTGTAGCAGTTGTAAAGAATGTTGTGGACGCTATGGATATTCCGCTTATTATGTGGGGTTGTGGAAACGATGAAAAGGACGCTGCCCTGCTACGGAGGGTAGTTGAAATATGTGAGGGCAAAAATGTTTCTATAGGCCCGCTCGCTGAAAAAAATTACAAACAGATTGGCGCCATGGCAATTGGATATAGTCAGGTTGTGATTGCATCAACGCCGATAGATGTGAACCTTGCAAAACAGTTGAATATTCTCCTCGGGAATCTGGGTGTGCAGGATGAAAAGATTATTGTTGACCCCACAACAGGCGGTCTGGGTTATGGGCTTGAATACTCTTATTCTGTGATAGAAAGAGACAGGATGGCAGCACTTACTCAGGAAGATGTAAAATTGCAATACCCTATTGTGTGTAACCTTGCGCATGAGGTCTGGAAGACAAGGGAAACAAGACTGAAAAGAGATGATGACCCGAAACTTGGAGACGAGAAGAAAAGGTCGATACTTATGGAGTCAATTACCGCTATGTCCTTACTCATTGCGGGGGCAGACATTGTTATCATGAGACATCCAGAAGGCGTTGCACTGGTAAAGGATATGATTAAAGAATTGATAGTTTAAGGGGGAGGCATGTCAGAAAAGCGAATAAAAAGTATCGATGAAGCAACGATTGAGCTTATACAAAAAGCTGAAAGAGAAAATATCAGTACGGTATTCTCCCGTGCTGATGAAATAAAACCTTGTCCCATAGGGGTTGAGGAGAGTTGCTGTAAGATATGTGCAATGGGACCCTGCAGGCTTCCGCGGTCTAAGAAGGGTGAAAAGAAGGAAAGGATAGGGGTCTGCGGTGCCACGATTGATACTGTTGTGGCGAGGAACTTCGCAAGGAAGGTAGCTGCAGGTGCTGCGTCACATTCTGACCATGCGAGAGAGGTTGTAGAAACATTTATAAAGACAGCTCGCGGTGAGGCGCAGGGTTTTGTAATTAAGGACGAAATAAAACTCCTTGAGGTTGCCCTTGATTTTGGTATTGAGATAGAAGGAAGAGATATTAAGGATATTGCCATTGAGCTCGGTGCGAGGGCACTCGAAGAATTTGGGAAGCAACACGGTGAGCTTGTTTACATCAAAAAGGCACCACTCAAGAGGCAGGAGATATGGAGAAAATACGGGGTTGTTCCGAGAGGGATAGACAGGGAAGTGGTGGAGATTATGCACAGGACACACATGGGTGTTGACCAGGATTACAGGCATATTATCCAGCAGACAACACGCTCGGCCCTTGCGGATGGATGGGGTGGCTCCATGATTTCTACAGAT
>JAPLKF010000078.1 GCA_026388215.1 Pseudomonadota bacterium
AAGACAGGTGTCACAATATATCTTGCCCCCCAACCGGTCACAAACAGTTATGTAAAATCTATTAACAAAAAATTAAAATTCCCGCCAAGGTTTGGAGAACACAACGAAGAGATTTATTGTAAGATTCTTGGTTATTCAAGTAAGCAGTTGGGGGAATTGAAGGCAAAGGGAGTCATTTAAATAAAAAAGGGTATAGGGTATATTTTTAACCCCCAACCCCTAAGAACTTGGGGAGGTCGAATGGATACCACCGATAATCAACAAACCATAAGAAAAGGGAGATTTTTGCGAGAGCAGGTTTACAAGAGCCTGAAGGCTACCATTCTCGACGGAGTTTTGGCGCCGAACAAAAGGCTTATAGAAGAGAAGCTGGCAGGGGAGATGGGAACAAGCAGAACCCCTGTGAGAGAGGCCATTCAAAAGCTTGAAAAGGAAGGGCTCATACATAAACTTCCAAAGGGCGGTTTTGCGGTAAATGCCTTACAAAAAGGGACACTGAAGAGATTATAAGATTGAATACTGAATTCCATGAAAGATTATACAGGGCTGCAAAAAGTTCAAAGTTATACACCATTATCAATGATTTAAGGGATTATATCTATCGATATAGAATCATTATATTTAGATATGAAGGTATGGCAGAAATCTCAATCAAGGACCACAAGGATATGATTGGATTGATGAAGGTAAAAAATGCCCGGCAGGTAGAGAAGCTTGTGAGGAAACACATCATTAGAGGGGGGGACCTCATCAAAAGGAAGATGAAACAGGAGTCAAGAAAGAAATCAAGAAAGGAGTAAACCTTGGAGAAGAAAATTAGGATTCTCATAGCAAAACCGGGACTTGATGGCCATGACAGGGGGGCAAAGGTTGTAGCACAGGCATTACGGGATGCAGGCATGGAGATAATTTATACTGGATTACACCAGACTGTGGATCAGATTGTCAATGTTGCCCTTCAGGAGGATGTTGATATAATAGGCTTAAGCATCTTGTCGGGTGCCCATATACCAATTTGTGAAAAACTCATCAAAAGGATGAAAGAAAAAGGCATTGGTGAGAAGATGGTGGTTGTAGGAGGGGTTATACCGGAAGGGGATATCAAGAAACTCCACGATATAGGTATAAAAGGGGTATTTCCCAATGGTACGAGCTTTGATACAATTATAACGTTTCTTAAGAATAGCATAAAGGGGTAGGGAGGGAATATGGGTGTAGCATCATATATAAAGGATGGGGAAGATATTAAGGAAGTCATATTGGAGTCAGGGATATCAATAAAACCTGTTTATGGTCCGGAAGACATAAAAGACCTTGAGTATAAAGCTGACCTCAATGACCCGGGTGAATATCCCTTTACCAGGGGTATCCATAAATTCATGTACAGAAAAACGCCCTATACAATGAGGCAGTATTCTGGTTTTGGGACACCAAAAGAGACGAACGAAAGATTTAAATTTCTTATTTCTCAGGGGCAGACAGGTCTTAATGTGGCCTTTGACCTTCCGACCCAGATGGGTCTTGACTCTGATGACCCACTTGCAGAAGGCGATGTCGGAAGGGTTGGAATGGCTGTGGATAGTTTGAGGGATTTTGAAGAGGCATTTAAGGATATACCGCTCGATAGGATTGGCTCCGGTCTTACGATAAATGCAGTGGCGAGTATCATGCTCGCCATGTATCAGGTGGTTGCAGAAAAATATGGATATTCCCCTGATATAATAAGCGCTACCCCTCAAAACGATATACTGAAGGAGATGGTAGGGAGGGGCATGTGGATTTTTCCTGTAGAGCCTTCAATCAGGCTGATAGGTGATACGATTGAGTATTCTGCAAAATACCTCCCGCGTACAAATCCTGTGAGTGTATGCGGCTATCATATCAGGGAGTCAGGTGCGACCCCGGCACAGGAGATTGCCTATGCCTTTGAGATTGCCAGCACATATATAGACCATGTACTTCAGAGGGGATTAAATATAGATGATTTTGTTCACAGGTTTTCTTTCAATCTCGATATCTATGGAAATTTCTTTGAACAGATTGCGAAATTTAGAGCGGCCCGGAAGATGTGGGCGAAACTTATAAAAGAGAAATATGGGGCAAAGAACCCGAGGTCTCTATGGTTCAGAATGCTCGCCGGTGGAGGCGGAGGGGGGCTTACAAAAGAACAACCTGAAGTGAATATCGTGAGAAGTGCTTATTATGCAATGGTATCGGCCTTATCCGGGACACAGACAATGGCCCTCTGTTCCTATGATGAGGCGTACACGATCCCCACACCGAAGGCAGCATTAATATCCCTCCGGACCATGCAACTCTTACTTGAGGAGGTAGGGGTAAGGGACACAGTGGACCCTCTTGCAGGTTCATACTATGTTGAATGGCTTACAATGGAGATGGAAAAGAAGATCAGGGAAGAGATGAAGAGGGTTGAGGATGTTGGCGGTATGGCACACGCTGTTGAAAATGGTTACGTGCAGAGGGAAGTAGCAAAACAGGCATACCTCTTTGAGAAGGCCCTTCAGGAAGGAAAGAAGATAAAGATCGGTGTCAATAAATATGTGATGGGAGAAGAAGAAGCACAAAAGGTTGAGCTCCATGAATATAATCCTAATGTTGCAGGCCAGCAGATTAAGAAACTTAAGGAGATAAAGAGGGTAAGGGATACGAGAACTGTAACGCAGAAATTAAAAGACCTTGAGAAGGCTGCAAGGGAGAAAAGGAATGTAATGCCTTACCTTATTACATGTATTAAAGAGTATGCAACAGTTGGGGAAATGACAAAAGTTTTTAAAGAAGTATTTGGTGAGTTTAAAGAACCATCGATATTTTAATTAGAGATCGGGATTCCAGGGTCATAGGGGTCAAGTGTTTCAAATCGCTCGAATCCTTGAACCCTAAGATTAGAAAAGAGGAATATATGAAAGACAAGTATTACCGGCTGGGCTGTGACATAGGTGGCACATTCACTGACTTTGTCCTGCTTAACGATCAAACTGGGGAGATGAAGACCGGTAAGTGTCTGACCACACCCCAGGACCCCTCGGATGCCGTTGAAGAGGGGATAAGGGTGCTGGAGGCCACCGCGCCTGACTTTGTAGCGAAGCTGGATGAGTTGATACACGGAACGACCCTCGTCATCAATTCCATCATCGAGAGAAAGGGAGCCAAAACAGGACTCATCACGACGAAGGGTTTCAGGGACGTCCTGGAAATTGGAAGGGAGCTGCGCTACGCACCTTACGACATATTCGCCGAATTTCCCAAGCCTCTGATCCCCAGAAGATATCGCATCGAAGTGGATGAGAGGGTCCGAAGCGATGGGAGCGTCATAAAAGCCTTAGACCCGGAAGAAGCAAGTCGTGCAGTCCGTACCCTCCTCAATATGGGCCTTGAATCTATTGCTGTCTGTCTCATTAATTCCTTTGAGAATCCATCCCATGAGCTGATGCTCCAGGAGATCATCGAAAAGGAAGCCCCGGGCATCTCTGTCTCCATTTCATACCATGTTTTGCCACAGATCAAGGAATATGAGAGAACGAGCACCACCGTCACTAATGCATACGTCAAGCCTCTTACGGGACGGTATCTGTCCAAGCTGGCCGGCAGGCTCACGTCGATCGGTTTCAAAGGTAAGCTCTTTATCATGCTTTCGAGCGGCGGAGTTACCTCTGTCGAAACGGCGGCCGAGTTTCCGGTAAGGATTATCGAGTCGGGGCCGACCGCGGCAGTCATCGCAGGCCAATACTACGGCAGGCACTTCAATATTTCGGAGATGTTTTGTTTTGACATGGGGGGTACAACGGCCAAGTCATGCCTGATCCAGAAAGGGGTCGCCGGTGTTGTGCCGACCTTCGAAGTGGGGCGCGTACAGAGGTTCATGAAGGGAAGCGGCCTCACGATCCAGGTTCCTGTTGTCGACTTGATGGAGATAGGGGCTGGGGGCGGCAGTATTGCGAAGGTAAGCAAGCTGGGCACCCTTCAGGTTGGGCCGGAAAGTTCCGGAGCAGCACCGGGACCTATCTGCTACGGGAGGGGAGGCACAGACCCCTGCGTGACCGATGCCGATCTCCTGCTGGGCTATCTCGACGAGAACTATTTTCTCGGGGGGGAGATGAAGCTCGACAGGGAGGGGGCAAGGCGCGGCGTCGAGGAGAAGATTGCCAAGCCCTTAGGGGTTTCCTTCATCCAGGCTATCTGGGGGATTCACGATCTCATCAACGAGACGATGGCAGCAGCAGCGAAGACGCATATCGCCGAAAAAGGTGGAAACCCCAAGATCGTAACAATAGCCGCCTTCGGAGGGGCAGGACCGGTTCACGCCTATGGCCTGGCTAAGAAACTGGGAGCCCCCCGTTTGCTTGTGCCACCGAATGCCGGGGTAGGTTCAGCTATGGGCTTTTTCACCGCTCCGCGGGCGTTTGATCTCCTCCGGAGTCACAAGATTTCCCTGAACAATGTAGCCTTTAATGAAATAGAGAATATCTTTAAGGGGCTCGAAGCGGATGCCGGTAAAATACTGAAGAAGGAAGCAGCGGATGAGACCATCCGATATGAGCGGTCCCTCGACATGCGTTTTGTGGGACAGGGTTCGGAAGTCAATGTTCCTCTGCCTGCCGGGGATTTCACAGAACTCAAGAGAACGGACGTTCGGCGTTACTTTGACGAGGTCTATGAGAAACTCTATGGCAGGACCTATCCTGAATCGGAAGTGGAATTCATCAATTTCAAGGTGAGGGCCAGCCTTCCCGAGCGGCTCCTGCAACTGCCCAAGCTTGATGGGAAGAAGGGGCAGTCTCTCGATGCAGCAACCAAGGGACAGCGCCAGGCTTACTCCCCGATTGCCCGGAAGTTTATCCCCTATACGGTTTACGATCGGTACAAACTCTTTCCAAAGGCCCGGTTTAAAGGGCCGGCAATTATCGAGGAAAAGGAGTCGACCCTCATCGTAGGCGAGGATAGTCATGTATCGACAGATGAGTTTGGGTTTCTGTGGATTGATCTTAAGGAGGTATGAAAATGGGGCGTGCGTTTGATCCGATCACGTTAGAGATCTTATGGAGAAGACTTATTTCCATTGTGGATGAGGCGGACTCGAGCGTCGCCCGCACGGCATTCTCGAGCTTGCTCAGGGATGCCCATGACTACACCTGCATGTTTACGGACAAGTTGGGCAGGGAACTGGCCCAGGGGAGTTTTGCAACCCCCGGGCAGTCGGGGGCCATGGCCCTGGGAATAAAAAATCTCGTCAACAAGTTCCCTATAGACTATTACCAGCCTGGTGACGCCTTTATTACGAATGATCCCTGGGCTTTGGCGGGCCACCTGAATGATGTATGCGTCATGAGCCCTATCTTCTACAAGGATCAATTGGCCGCCTTTACAGCCTGTGTTTTTCATCACTCCGATATCGGTGGCCGTGTTGCCTCGGACAACCATGACGTCTTCGAAGAAGGCCTTTTTATCCCCGTCGTTAAGCTCTATGACAGGTGGGTCCTCAACGAGTCGGTCCTGGACATGATCCGGTGGAACGTACGGACGCCCGATGAGGTTATCGGGGATATCCGGTCGCAGATAGCTGCGAACCATGTCTGTGCCGAGAAGGTACGCCAGATGCTCAAGGAGAGTGACCTTGACAGTCTCGATGACCTGGCAGACCAGATTATTGGCCTCACTGAGAAAAGCATGAGGGAGGAGATCGAAAAAATCCCGGACGGTATCTACCGGGCCAAAGGCATAATCGAGCAGATAAAGGAAAAAGAGGACATCGTTATCCAGGCGAAGGTCGAGATAAAAGGAAGCAATATCATCGTGGACCTCGACGGCTCTTCCCCGCAGGTAAACTGGGGCGGCAACGTGGTCTTCAATTTTACCTATGCCTATGTATTCATGGCAGTGAAAAGCATGTTTGCCCCTGATATCCCCAATAACGACGGCTGTACCAGGCCTATAAAGCTCTCCGCCCCTGAGGGTAGTGTTGTGAACTGCAAGTTTCCTGCAGCCGTGGCCGCACGGATGGGGGTGGGTCATTTCCTTACCGAGGTCATTTACCGGGCCCTGTCCGATGTCCTGCCCAACAGGGTGATTGCAGGCTCCGGCGGTACCCCTGCTGCGATGAACGTGTTTTATGGGAAAAGGAAAGACGGGAAGCCGTGGCATTCCGTGATCATAAGGGGAGGTGGCATGGGAGCGGGCGCCGCCAACGACGGCAATTACATCTACATCTTCCCGGCCAACGGTGCGAACACGCCTGTTGAGATATTTGAAAGCGACACCCCACTTATTGTGGAGAAGAGAGAACTCCTCACTGATTCAGGCGGTCTCGGCAAGATGAAGGGAGGTCTCGGGAAAAGGGAAATTTTCAAGGTGCCTGACGACCAGTATGCCCCGATCCCGCCCGTCAACCTGGGAATCCAGGCGGGAAGGTACGTCTATCCGGCGGAAGGGCTCTTTGACGGCAAACCAGGTACCAGGGCGAAGTTCCTGGTCAACGGAGTGCCGGGAAATTCCTATGGATTAACCCAACTGAAGCCGGGCGACGTGGTGACCATCGATGCTCCTGGCGGGGGCGGCTACGGCAATCCGCTCGAACGCGAGCCCGAAATGGTGGCCAGCGACGTGATAGAAGGATATGTCAGCCTTGAAAGTGCCAGGATTAACTACGGTGTTGTGATCGACACTGCAACATTTGCGGTAAATATGGAAGAGACAAAGAAACTACGAGAGAAAAAAGTAAGCAGTAAGCACTAAGCAGTATGCAGTTAAAATCTTTGCTGCTTACTCCCTACTGCATAGTACCTATTGCATTTAGGACGGGGGTGAATATGGAACAGAGATTTGGACCCAGGCAGAAGACGGAGAAGGAGCTTCTCGCCTTTCAGGTTGAAGGGCTTAAATGGACATTAAACCATGTGTATCGAAATTCGGAATTTTACAAGAAAAGCTTTGATGAAGCAAAGGTTAAGCCGGATGATATAAAAACCCTCGATGACATAAGAAAATTGCCATTTACCTCCAATAAAGACCTTCAGGCAGGCTATCCCTTTCCCCTACGGAGTGTGCCTTTTGAAAAGATCACGCGTATCCATGCATCGAGCGGAACAACGGGTAAAAGAAAGGTTTTGTGTTATACCCAGAAGGACGTGGATGACTGGGCTGATATGTTTGCAAGGTGCTATGAATATGCAGGGTGCACAAAGGAAGACAGGATCCAGATAGCTGTCGGGTATGGCGTGTGGACAGCCGGGTGGGGATTTCAAAATGGTTGCGAAAGATTTGGCGCGATGTCTATACCCATTGGGCCCGGGAACCTCGATATGCAGTGCCAATTTCTGGAAGACTTTCAAACCACAGCAATCTGCTGCACGGCATCGATGGGTTTACTCATGGCAGAGGAGATAGACAAGAGGGGACTTAAGGGCAAGATTGCGCTAAAGAAAATGATATTTGGCTCTGAACGGTCAAGTGATGCGATGAGGGCAAGAATAAGTGAGTTGTCAGGGGTAAAGCCGGAGCAGCTCTTCGATATACCGGGGCTTACAGAACTCTATGGTCCAGGAACAGGATTGGACTGCATCTATCACAGAGGCATCCATTACTGGGCAGATTACTATATACTTGAACTGCTCAATCCTGACACACTTCAACCTGTCAAGTTAGGAGAGGTGGGTGAAATGGTAGTGACTACACTCCGCAAGGAAGCAGCGCCCCTTGTCCGTTATAGAACGAGAGACCTTACAAGGTTGATAATCGAAAAATGTCCCTGCGGAAGCATTATGCCCATGCATGACAGGATTTTGGGCAGGTCAGATGATATGTTTATATTCAGGGCGGTAAACATTTATCCAAGCCAGATTGACCTCATCCTTTCAAATATAAAAGGGGTTGGAAGTGAATTCCAGGTCATCCTTGATAGAAAGGCGGACGGGAAGGATTACATGACAATTAAGGTGGAAAGGGCAAATGATGCCTCTCAAAAGGATGATGAGAAGGTGAAGAAGGTTATCGAGCGGGAGATAAAGAAACAGATACTTGTCAGCGGGGATATTGAGATAGTCGACTATGCGGGATTACCGAGGTCAGAGAGAAAAACAAAAAGGGTGTTTGATAACCGAGACTGAAAAGCATTGTTAACACCAGGATTCAAGGGACCATGGGGTCAAGGGGTCAAGCACTTTAAAACCACTTGAATCCTTCCTGCCTGGCTGGCAGACAGGGAATCCTCGAACCCTTGAACCCTTTATTTTTTAAGAAAAGGGGGTTATCTTGAAACGATACGAGTACCATAAACCAGGGACTATTAAAGAAGCAATTAAACTGATGGGGACCCTTGACGGGGCACAGTACATTGCTGGCGGGACTGATGTTATGGTCTTGCTCAGGCAGAAGAAGATTGCACCTAATAATTTGATTTCTTTGAGGAATATAAGCGGCCTTTCTTATATAGACAAACAGAAAGGCTTGCGTATCGGGAGTGGTACCACCCATGGCGAGATAGAGAATAATGACTTTATCCAGAGCCACTATACAGCCCTTTATGATGCCACCAGTAACCTTGGCTCCATCCAGATAAGGAATGTTGCCACAATTGGCGGCAACATTTGCAATGCCGCACCCTCAGCCGACACGGCATGTCCTCTCCTTGTCCTTGATGCAAATGTAGCTATCCTTGGACAAAAGGGCGAACGAGAGGTTACGATTGACGATTTCTTTTTGGGGCCGGGCAAAACAGTCCTTGAAAAAGGGGAATTGGTAAAAGAGTTTGCTATGCCCCTTTTTGGAGATAATACAGGTTCTGCATATATTAAGCATACGAGGAGAAAGGCAATGGACCTTCCCATCTTAGGGATAGGGGTGAGGATTACCATCTCTATAGGTAAGAGCGGGGGCGAAGTCCGCTGTAAAGACATGCTCTGTACCATTGAAAGCATATCGAATGTACTTGCCCGGTTTGAGGATGAAGAACTCAAATGTGAGGATGTAAGGATTGCAATGGGTGTTGTTGCACCAAGACCTATAAGGGCAAAAAAGGCCGAAGAGGCCCTTAAGGGTAAGGTTATTTCTGAAAAGTTGTTTGAAAAGGTAAGTGAGATTGCGGCGAATGAGGCATCTCCCAGGGACAGCGTAAGAGGAGAGGCGTGGTACAGGAGAGAGATGATAAAGGTGCTTGTCAAGAGGGCCATTATGAGATCGATTGATAGGATAATCAGGCCGGATGACACGGTCTATCCTGAGAGACTTTGGTAAGGGGGAGACATGAAAAAGGAGATAGTCTTTATTTTGAATGGCGAGGAAGTGAAGGTGGAGGTGGAACCTGAATGGACCTTGCTTTATTTTCTAAGAGAGGTTTATGGGCTTACAGGAACAAAAGAAGGATGTGGGTATGGGGAGTGCGGTGCCTGCACGGTGATTATAAATGACAAGGCCATTAATTCATGTTTATACCCTGTACTTGAGGTCGAGGGTAAAAACGTTACGACCATAGAAGGGCTTCTCTCAAAGGATGGAGAACTGCATCCCTTGCAGAAGGCATTTATTGAGCAGGGGGCAGTTCAGTGTGGTTTTTGCACACCCGGCATGATTATGGCTGCAAAGGCCTTACTTGATGAGAAAAAAAAACCTACAGAGGATGATATAAAGGAATCTATCGCAGGCAACCTTTGCAGGTGTACGGGCTATGTGAAGATTATTGATGCGATAAAAACTGTTGTGGGTGGGAGGTGATTATGGAAGAGTTTCTAACGGTTGGAAAAAGGATCCCCAAGATGGATGCCCCTCAAAAGGTAACAGGTAGCGCCATATACATACAGGATTTGAAAATACCCGGGATGCTCTACGGTAAGATCCTCTACAGCAAATATCCCCATGCGAAGATACTGAAGATAGACACCTCAAGGGTAGAGAAATTACCAGGCGTGAAGGCCGTAATTACAGGTTATAACACCCCGCCCTTCAAGTTTGGTTTTTTCAAGGATAATCCGCCCCTTAAAACAGGTAAGGTCCTCTCCATGAGGGATGAACTGGCGGCTGTTGCTGCGATCGACCCTCAGATTGCAGAGGAAGCCCTTGAGCTTATAGATATCGAATATGAAGAACTTCCTGGCATCTTTGACCCCCTCGAAGCCATGAAAGAAGGTGCCCCGATACTGCACGAAGGGCTGAAATCAAATATACTGAAATTGCCATGGAGGCTAATCTGTGGTGATGTTGATGCGGCAAAGGCAGATTCAGCCTACATTGTGGAGGATACATTTTCAACACAATGGGTTACCCATTGCTGCCTGGGTACAAGCGGTTGTATTGCCTTATTTGATATGAACAATAATCTCACGATGTATAGCAATACACAGATCCCCTATCTTGCCCAGAGGGATTATATCGATGCCCTAGGTGCCTTTGGTTTGAAGAACAAAAGGGTGAGGGTAATCCAGTGTGTAATAGGTGGTGGATTCGGGAGTAAACTCGATACATATGCGTATGAATACATCGCTATCCTACTTGCATTGAAGGCAAGAAAACCAGTCAAGGTCGTGTTCTCAAGGGAGGAAGAATTTTTTGCTACATCACCGAGGCAGAACACCATTACAAAGATATCCCATGGATGTACGAAAGAAGGGACGTTACTATTCAGAGAGATACACATGATACTCGATAACGGTGCATATACATCCTGGGGTGCAACAACCCCTTCGGTGATGATGATGCCAATCTCATCCCTTTACAAGGTGCCCAATATCAAATACATAGCACAGTGTGTATATACAAATAATACTTACAGCCAGGCAATGAGGGGCTATGGCAACCCGCAGGCAACCTTTGCGATAGAATCTTCTATAGAGCAACTGGCAGAGAAGGCTGGCATTGACTCTTATGAGTTCAGGCTTAAGAATGCGAACGAACCAGGTGAGATAACACCCCAGAATTTCAAGATTACAAGCTGCGGCATGAAGGAATGTATCGATGCGGTGGTGAAAAAGCTTGACTGGCAGTCAAAGAAGGGAAGACATGACGGCAGGGGCGTGGGAATGGCCTCCCTCATACATGTCGGGGGAGGTGCAAGGGTATACAAATCCGATGGCTGCGGCACGATGATAAAAATCGATGATTATGGAAAGATAGATATCTTCACAGGTTCATCAGAGATAGGTCAGGGTTCGGAGACGATCATTGCCCAGATAGTGGCAGAGGTGCTTGGTGTGAATGTTGATGATATAAACGTTATCAATAATGACACGGATGTGTGCCCCTGGGATGTAGGTGCTCATGCGAGCAGGACAACCTTTGTTGCAGGGAATTCTGCGCTTGGCGCTGCAAAGAAGATAAAGGCACAGGTTCTTGAGATTGCCTCAAAGAGTCTCGGTGAAAGTCCTGAAGTGCTCGACATTAGGAACGGGGTTATATTCTCAACAAAGGATAAGGAGAAAAACATTCCCCTCGGGAAGGTATTGAGGAAGACCCACTATGCCTCAGGTGGCAAGATGTTGATGGCAGAATACTTCTATGACCCTGCCAATGAGAACTTCGATAAAGATTTCAAGGGGAATCTCTCTATGTCTTACGCATACGGGGTTCACGGGGTTGAAGTAGAGGTGGATAAGGAAACAGGAGAGGTAAGGGTGCTCAAATACATTGCGGCCCATGACGTGGGAAGGGCTATTAACCCGATGCTCCTTGAAGGACAGATATACGGTGGCGGGCTTATGGGGCTTGGTTATGCCTTAAGTGAGAGGATGATCTTCCGTGATGGAAGGTTGATGAATGCAAACTTCCTCGACTATAAGATGCTGACTGCAAAGGATGTGCCGCCGGTTGAGGCCGTAATCGTGGAAACAGACGAAAAGGATGGACCTTTCGGGGCAAAAGGCATAGGGGAACCGGGTCTCGTCCCTACAGCACCTGCAATTGCTAATGCAATCTATGATGCGGTAGGTGTCCGTATCAAAGACCTGCCTATAACACCGGAAAAGATACTGAAGGCACTGAAAGAGAAGGAGACTAAAAAACAGTAAGGAGTAAGCAGTAGGGAGTAAGCAGAAAGGAGCAAAAACAGGAAAACACCAGAGGGGCAGGCTGGCAAATAGCTTGCCCCTCTGCATTAATGTATTTCGCCAGAACACTGTTCCAGCCATAACGCAAAATGTGATTCTTAAAGCGTGACGTGTGAAATGTATTGACAATGTATTTACATTTACTTAAAATATGTTATGGAGTTTGAATGGGCTGAAAATAAAAATAGGGCAAATGTAAAGAAACATAAATTATCATTCGAGGAATCAAAGGAGATATTTGACGACCCATTTCACATCTCCATTATAGATGAAAGATTCAGCAATTTTGAGGAAAGATGGGTAACCATTGGTACTACATACAAAGGGAAGTTGATTGTAGCGGGACATTTATACTGCCTTAAAGAAAATGGAGAGGAAGTTATTAGAATTATATCGGCAAGAAAAGCTACAAAAAAAGAAAAGGAGCAATATGAAACAATCGGATTTTGAATTAAAGAAAGAATATGATTTCTCTAAAGGTGTAAGGGGTAGGTTTTATAGACCCAAAAAGATCTCAACTACAGTGAGACTGGATAATGATATTTTATT
>JAPLKF010000079.1 GCA_026388215.1 Pseudomonadota bacterium
GACAAAATTGGGGAAAATTAATTGTGACCTATAAAAAGCCTCTCGTATACTACACTCACAAGGCACCCCCGGAAGGATCTAATTTACTTAGGCCTTTCTGTGAGGTGATCGAAAATGAGAATTATGAAACTCCTTCAAAGGAGGATATAATTCTAAGTGCCAAGAACGCCTATGCCTTATGTTGTTTTGTACCTGATCATATAGATGAGAAGATAATTACTTCCTGTTCACAATTGAGAATTATTGCTTTATTTGCCAAGGGGTATGATAATGTTGATGTGGCTGCAGCAACAAGGGAGGGTATCTGGGTTACAAATATCCCTGAATCATTGACTGAGCCAATGGCTGACCTAACCTGGGCACTTCTTTTAGCAGTTGTTCGCAGGCTTATTTCAGCCGATTCTTTTGTGCGGTCTGGAAAGTTTGTAGGATGGAGTCATCCTTCGCCATTTTTAGGAAGCAGTGTCTTTGGAAAAACCCTCGGCATTATTGGAATGGGCGAGTTAGGAAAGGCTATTGCATGTCGTGCGTCAGGGTTCAATATGCAGATACTCTATTACCAAAGACATCGCATTGATATCGATTATGAGAGAAAGTTAAATCTGATATATGTACCACGAGATGAAATATTTATACAATCTGACTTTATATGCATTGCTACCCCATTGACTAATGAAACATTCCATCAAATATCCACCGAAGAACTTTCTTTAATGAAGCCTTTGGCTTACCTCATTAATACAGCGCGTGGTTCAGAAGTCGATGAGGAAGCAGTTGCAAAGACTCTCAAAGAGAAAAGAATTGCTGGCTATGCTGCTGATGTATTCGAAATGGAAGATAAACAATTCCTTACCCGCCCTTCCTATGTTAATCAACATCTTATTGATCAGCCAGATTGCACAGTTCTAACACCCCATCTTGGCACCGCAGTTATGGAAACGCGTATCGAATTGGCTAAAATGCAGGCTATCAACGTTTTACAAGTCCTAAAAGGAGAAAAACCTTTCGGAGCGGTTAATGACGTTCCTTTAAAACCAGCAATAATAACTGGCTAATTTAGGGTTAGTACCTACCTAAGTGAATGAAGAACTTCCTCTATTACTATATTCTATCACTTCTGTCTGCACCATGTTATAAAAAAAATTTTAAAAACTTTAAAAATTATTAATTTGACTTATATTTTTAATATTTTAATATGTTATTAAATTATTAAAAAAGGAGGTGAATAACGGAGGATACCAACAGAAGTCGTAAGTAAAAATTATCGAAGGATGAAAGGAGGAGGTAAAAAATGAAAGACGGAAAAATTGTAATGACTGGTGGAACAGGTTTTATAATGGGTTATGCTGCTGAGAGATTAGCCGAAGAGGGGAGGGAAATAGTTTTATTTGATAATAATGAACAGCACGCTTTGCCTGAATATACCAAAGAGCTTCTCGAGAAGAGAAAAAATGTAAAATATGTACAAGGCGATACCCGAAATAAATACGCTGTGGATGCTGTTATTGATCATGGTACAGAAGTTGTCTATCATTTCGCAGCTCTTATGGGAACTAGTTCACGTTTTAGAGAATGGCAAATCCCAACAGTGGAAGTAAATGTTATTGGTACAATAAATGTTTTGGAAGCCTCTCTAAAGGCCGGAGTAAAGTACTTCGTCTATCCCCCCAGGCCAGCTCTTGCCCTCTGGTTGACTCCATACATTATTAGTAAAACCACACAGACACTATTTACCCAGATGTACAACGTTGTTTTTGGACTTCCCACTATTGGTCACAATATTGCAAATTGCTACGGTCCAAGAGAGCGCCCTATACTCAACCCGAATCCATTAAGGCCTCACGAGGGGAGGAAATTTATGGCCTCGAATATCATTTCTGCGCTTAAAAATGAACCCGTCATCGTCGGTGGAGATGGAGAACAATCTTCAGACTTTATTTATGTTGACGACATTGTCAATGGGATCCTGATTCGAAAGGAATCTGCCATAGGCCAGGTCTGTGATCTCGGGACTGGTATAGACACACCTATTAAAAAAATTGCTGAGATGATAATAGAACTAACCAAAAGCAAATCGAAAATAGAATATGTGCCACTGAGGACAGGTGAAGTGAAGTTACATACTAAGGCTGATTTGACCAATGCTAAAAAATACCTCGGTTGGGAACCAAAGATAAGTCTCGAAGAGGGAATAAGAAAAACTATCCCCTATTACGCTAAGCTTTTGGGGGTGAAGTCACCTGTTTAGAGATTTTACTCTAAAAACCATGAGAACACAAATAGGAGAGGTTTGTAATAGCATTAAAAAATTACTATAATCTTTCATTATAAAGCCTAAGGGGGGTTTAATGATGGAAGGCCATATTTACAAAGCTTTCGACATGGAATTAAAGGAACTTAAGGAGAAGCTTCTGTACGAAGGTGCCCTGGTTGAAAAGGCAATAAAGGATGCAATAAAGGCATTACTTGAGAGATATTCAGAACTTGCCGTGAAGGTAATAGAAGATGACGACATAATTAATGCAAAAGAAGTAGAAACAGATGAGTTTTGTTTGAAGCTTCTCGCCCTTCGACAGCCAGCCGCAAGGGATTTAAGGTTTATAACTACTGCGATTAAAATAAATTATGATTTAGAAAGAATTGGAGATATGGCTGTGAACATATGTGAAAGGGTTTTAGAGCTTAATCAGGAACCACAGCTTAAACCCTATATAGACTTACCTACAATGGCAAACATAGTGCAACTCATGGTCAAAGAAAGCCTTGATGCCTTTGTTAAAGAAGATGTAGAGCTGGCATGGAAGGTAACAAGGGAAGATGAAAAGGTAGATAATCTACTTGATCAAATTTTCCGCGAGCTATTAACATACATGATGCAAGACTTAAGAACCATTACCAGGGCAACCAGATTGCTCTTCATATCGAAATACCTGGAGAGAATAGCCGACCACGCTGTGAATATTGCCGAACTGGTAATATTTATGG
>JAPLKF010000080.1 GCA_026388215.1 Pseudomonadota bacterium
GTAGCTCAAGCCACGGCCAATATCCTGAAAAAGGCAGGGGTAGATTTCGGGATACTGGGTACCAAGGAGAATTGCTGCGGAGAAAGCATTCGCAAGACAGGCAATGAGGAATTATTCAAACGCTTAGCCCGGGAAAACATCAAAACTTTTATCGAAAATGGGGTGAAGAAGATCCTTGTTTCTTCTCCACATTGCTACCACACCTTCAAAAACGAGTATCCTGAATTCAAGGTGAACTTTGAGGTGGTTCATATCTCCCAATATTTATTCGAGCTTATTAATGAAGGGAGACTTGAGATCACCAGGGAGTATGGGAAGAAAGTTACCTATCATGACCCATGTTACCTGGGTCGACATAATGGCATATATGACGAACCCCGAGGGGTCTTAAAGAAGATACCTGGTTTAGAGTTGTTTGAGATGGATGAGTCGCGGAAAGATAGCCTCTGTTGCGGAATGGGAGGAGGCAGGGTTTGGATGGAAACACTAAAGGATGAAAGATTCTCCAACCTCAGATTAGAACAAGCCATTGGGGTTGGGGCTGAGGTGCTGGCTACTTCCTGCCCCTATTGCATCACCGCTCTTGAGGATAGCAGGTTAGTCCTGAATTATGGTGAGGTCATAGAGGTTAAGGACATCACGGAGATTCTCCAGGAAGTTATTTAGAGGATGAAGAAGCTAAACATGCAAGAAGCGATTGACGTATCGGATCTGAAAGGTGTCGAACCAAACATAGTCTGCGATCGCTTTTCGGACGAGGGATGGGTCAGGACCTCAGTTCATGTGCCTACCGAGATGCAGCTCACAGTCTATGTAAATCGCCAGGAACTGGTCACCATCCTGTGCACTCCAACCAAGCTGAATTGCCTTGTCATCGGATTCCTTTACGCAGAGGGAATCATCTTAAGTCTCGGCGACGTGGCGAGCATGCGGGTGTGTGAGGATGATTCGCTGGCCGATGTGATGCTCTCTAACCCCGAGTATGAATTGCCAACGCTGAAACGGACACTCACCTCTGGCTGCGGTGGCGGTGCAACTTTCAAAACTCAGGGACAGAGGGTTGATTCGGATCTTGTTGTTACACCAAGGGAAGTGCTATCACTGATGAAGCAGCTTATAGAGCAGATGGAGCTGTATCGGCTTTCTGGTGGCGTGCACGCCTCAGCTCTGTCCGATACCAAGAACCTGATAGTAGTGGCTGAGGATATCGGACGACATAACACCTTCTACAAGATCCAGGGCGAATGTCTATTGAGGGGAATATCAATCAGAGATCGACTGCTACTGAGCACCGGTCGCGTTTCGTCCGAGATGTTGCTCAAAGTGGCAGGGATGCAGGTCCCGGTTGTTGTTTCGCGGACCTCGCCGACGGGACGCGGCATTTCGCTTGCCCGTGAACTGGGCATTGCCCTGGTTGGCTATGCGCGTGGCAGACGTCTTACGGTGTATTCACACCCGGAGCGACTTGGCTGCCCAACAAATTAAGTACGGCTAACCCGGACAGTACGGGCACATAAAACCTGATGAGGTGATAGAAAGTGGAAAAAGAACTATTGGAAAAAGAACAAATTCAACAGCTTTGTAAAAGTCTTGGAGACAGTAATTTTGGAGACGTAATGGTTGTTGGTGGAGGGATCAGCGGTATTCAAGCCTCTCTTGATCTTGCCACTGCTGGTTTTAAGGTTTACCTGGTTGAAAAAGAGCCGAGCATTGGGGGCCATATGGCCCAGCTTGACAAGACCTTTCCCACCAATGACTGCTCCATGTGAATACTCGCACCCAAACTGGTCGAGGTCGGCCGGCATCCCAATATAGAGGTCCTGACCTATACTGAAGTTGACAGTGTAGTAGGGGAATCAGGAAACTTCAACGTAACGCTGATTAAAAAGCCCAGATATATCATAGAGAGCAAATGCACGGGTTGTACTACCTGTGTAGAATACTGCCCCGTCAAGTATCCTGATCAGTATAATCAGGAAATATCGAAGAATAAAGCCGTCCATGTATATTTCGCTCAGGCAATTCCACTTGTCACTTATATAGATGAAAGCTGTCTTTACCTTAAAGAGAATAAATGTCGTATTTGCGAAGCAGTATGTAAGAATAACGCCATAGATTTAAAACAAGCGCCGGAGAAGGTAGAAATAAATGTAGGGGCCATAATTCTGTCTCCTGGCCTTGAGCCATTTGATCCTAAGGTGAGGGAGGAATATCGCTACGGAGAGTTTGTGAACGTGGTAACCGGTATGGACTATGAACGGCTGTTATGCGCCACCGGGCCATACGAAGGTGAGATACTGCGTGCTTCCGACAAGAAGCATCCCCATAAAATAGCCTGGATTCAATGCGTCGGTTCCAGACAGGTTATCGAGGGCGGTAACAGCTATTGTTCAGCCGTATGCTGCACCTATGCCCAGAAACATGTGATTTTGACAAAAGATCATGACGCGGAGGCAGAGTGTACGATATTCCATAACGATATTCGTTCCTATGGGAAGGATTTTGAGCGATTCTACGAAAGAACAGAGAAACTTCCCGGGGTTCGGTTTATCAGAAGCTACACATCAATAGTAAAAGAGAACCCGGAAACCAGGAATGTAACCATACGGTATTCTACACCCGACGATGGTGTAAAAGAGGAAGAATTCGATATGGTGGTATTATCCATTGGATTGAATCCTCCCGCTGATGTGAAGGGCCTGGCAAAAAAATACGGCATTGAACTCGATCCTCACGATTTTTGTAAGCTCAATCCTGTCAATCCTATGGAGACCAACAGGCCTGGGATCTTTGTAAGCGGAGGCTTCCAGGGTCCTATAGATATTCCCGAGTCGGTTTTTAGCGCCAGCGGAGCTAGTTCCCAATGTGGTGAACTCCTTGACTACAGGCGAGGAAATCTTGACAAAGAAAGGATATATCCGCCGGAAAGGGATGTCTCGGGAGAGGAGCCAAGGATAGGAGTCTTTGTGTGTCATTGTGGGGCTAATATCGGAAGGATAGTAAATGTTCCTTCCACAGTTGAATATGCCTTAACCTTACCGAATGTTGTCTACGCTCAGGAACAGCTATTTTCATGTGCTACTAATTCTGCCCAAGAAATAACAGACAAGACAAAGGAAAAAGGGCTCAATCGAGTGGTTGTCGCTGCCTGCTCCCCCAGGACCCTTGAACCGTTATTCCGGGACACCGTTCGGGAGGCGGGAATTAATCAATATTACTACGAAATGGCTAATATTAGGGAGCATAACTCCTGGGTCCACTCTAAAGAAAAGGAAGAGGCCACAGAGAAGGCACAGGATATAATCCGGATGTCGGTAGCACGAGCTTGCCATTTGGAGCCATTACAGGAATTTGATCTGCCAGTAAATAAAACGGCGTTAGTGGTTGGTGGAGGTATAGCCGGCATGAATTGTGCTCTCTCCATAGCGAATCAGGGACATGAGGTTTACCTGTTGGAAAAGGATACAAACCTTGGGGGAATAGCACGAAGAATTCATTCCACGCTGGAAGGACTCGATGTTCAGGCCTATTTGCGTGATCTTATGAGAAAGGTTTACCAGCACCCCTTAGTACATGTATATACTGATGCCATCATCACGGAGGCTACAGGTTATGTTGGGAATTTCGTAACCAGGGTGAAGTCTGAAAGAGGGGTCACAGAGATAAAACATGGTGCAGCCGTCATCGCTATAGGTGCTGATGTATATACACCTACCGAATACCTTTATGGAGAAGATGACAGGGTAATGACCCACCTTGAGTTGGATGAGCGGATCAACAAAGGAGAAGAAAAGGTAATTAACGCAGAAAGTCTCGTGATGATCCAATGTGTAGGCTGCAGACAGGAAGACAGAAATTACTGCAGCAGGATATGCTGTAGCGAGTCTATAAAGAACGCATTGAAACTGAAAGAGATAAACCCCAAGATGGATATATACATCCTCTTTCGGGATATGAGAACGTATGGATTCAAAGAGGATTATTACCGGGAAGCGGCAGATAAAGATGTAAAGTTCATCCGCTATGAGCCGGAGGATAAACCTCAGGTGAAACCTGGTAAGTCGGATGAGGGTCGGCCTGTTCTAAAGGTTACTGCGACAGATTATATTCTAGGTAAAAAGCTTGAATTAGATGCTGATATCATTGCTTTGGCTGCCGCTGTTGTTCCCTCCGCAGCAACCAAGGAAGTAGCCGGACAATTCAAGGTAACTTTGAGCCCGGATGGCTTCTTCAAAGAAGCCCATGTCAAATTAAGACCTGTTGAGTTTGCTACAGACGGCGTTTATCTTTGTGGATTGGCTCACTATCCTAAGTTTATACAGGAAACGATTAACCAGGCTTATGGAGCTGCAGGCCGGGCTTTAACCCTTCTCTCGCATGATACAGTCGTCGCCTCCGGCTCTGTGTGCGAGGTGAATGAGAGTAAGTGTATGGGGTGTGGGGCATGTATCTCAGTCTGTACGTATGGTGCCTTAGAGTTTCGTGATACAAAACAAGGCAAAAAGGCTGTAGTTAATCCTGTTCTCTGTAAAGGAGATGGTCTCTGTAACTCAAAGTGTCCAACAGGGGCTATTTCACTAAAGCACTATACCGATGAAGAGCTCTTGAGCGAAATTGATGCGGCGGTTGGAGATGTGTAGAAGTATACGAACGAATAAAACCAGGATTTTTAACAAAGGAGGTGAGAACGAATGAGTACAGGACTTAAATTTAAACCAAGAATATTAGGTTTTGTATGCCATTGGTGAGCATACGGCGCTGCTGACATGGCTGGAGTTTCCAGACTGCAATATACAACTGAAATCAGGCTTATCCGCGTTATGTGCACTGGCAGAGTCGACCTGGCATTTGTACTCCGGGCTTTCTCAAAAGGAAATGACGGGGTGTTTATCGGCGGTTGCCATCTTAATGAATGTAATTATATTACTCATGGAAATTACCATGCACTAAACATGGTGCTTCTATGTAGAAAAATAATGGAACACATAGGGCTGAACCCAGAAAGGTTAAGGATCGAATTTATGTCTTCCGGTGAAGGAATCCTTTTCGCCGAAGTTATTAATGATTTTGTCAAGACGGTGAAGGGGTTAGGACCACTTGGCAAAGGCAAAGGTGAAGGAATAGACAAAGAAGAATTAAAGTCCAAACTTGCAGAAATTACAAAGCTGGTCCCATACATTAAGATGGTGAAAAATGAGAAGCTGGGGTCACGTCTTCAGAATATAGAAGAATATGACAAACTTTTCACCAAAGACGAGATAGACAGTCTATTTCGTGAAGTGGTCTCGTACTATATTGATCCGACTAAGTGCCAGGCCTGTATGACCTGCGCTAAGAGATGCCCTGTAGAGGCGATCATAAGTGCAAAGAACCAGATCCATGTAGTTGATCAAGAGAAATGCATTAAATGCGGAACTTGCTTTGAAGCTTGTCCCCCTAAATTTGGTGCGGTGACGAAGATTTCCGGCGCGCCTGTTCCGCCTCCTATTCCTGAAGAAAAAAGAACCATAGTCAGAAAGAGTAAAGAAAAAGAAGTTAGTTGAAGCAAGGAAAGGAATGAGCGTTTTGGAGGCAGCATAAAATGTATGGATATTCATTCCTACATTTTGTCACGACGAGAAATTAGATTTATTCTTGAATCCTCACCAAAAACTGCTATAATACACAAACATGCGTATCATGGGTCTTGATGTTGGCGAAAGGAAGATAGGGATTTCATTATCAGACCCTACTTTTAGCATAGCGCTGGCACACAAAGTCTACAGAAGAAGCTCAATGAAAGAGGATTTGGAAGAGTTTAAAAAGATTGTTGAAAATTATGATATCAAAGAAATTGTTATTGGATTACCAAAGAATCTAAACGGGACCATTGGGAAGAAGGCAAAGGAGATTATTAACTTTGCAGAAGAGATTGAAAAATATACACTCATTCCAATTGCTTTGTGGGATGAAAGGTTCAGCACAAACGAAGCACACAGAATACTGGAAATGGCGCAGATAAAACACAAAAAAAGAAGACCGCTCTTAGATATGATGGCATCACAGATCATACTTCAGGGATACCTGGATGCTCACAAAAAAAGATAAAAAGATCATCGCCATATCATTAATAATCTTACTAATCACTCAATCAATCATATTTGCAAGTATCCCTATGGATACTGATAGTGAACCTATAATTATAATTGTGAAGAATGGAACAAGTTTACACAACATTGCTGATAGGCTTAAGAATGACGGCATAATAAGCTCCTCCTCCCTCTTTATGGTCTTTTCTTTACTTTACGGAGGCAAGCTGATAGCCGGAGAATACGAGCTTAGAAAAGATATGTCCATACTGGGCATATTAAAAAAGATGGGCCGCGGGGATAGACATATATATGCACTGAGAATAGTGGAAGGCTACAATCTATACAACATTGCTGACGCTATAGAAAAGGCAGAGATTATGAAAAGGGTTGAATTCCTGAAGCTCGCAAAAGATAAAACCATGTTGAGCAAATTAGGGATAACCTCTGATTCCTTGGAAGGTTATCTTCCACCAGACACATACTATTATAGCAAGGAGATAGAGATTGAGGGTTTAATAGAGAAGATAGCTCAAAGAACCTTTAATATCTTCACAAAAGAGGATATAAAGAAAAGGATGGAAGAATTAAATTTCGACATGCACAAGACGCTAACCCTGGCATCAATGATAGAAAGGGAGGCAAAATTAAAGGAGGAAAAACCGCTCATCTCGGCAGTCTTTCACAACAGATTAAAAAAGGATATGAGCCTTGATAGTGACCCAACAGTAATATACGGAACGGGTGCATTTAATAGTGCGATAAAAAAATCCCACTTAACAACCTACACCGCATATAACACATATACATTTAAAGGCTTACCAAAAGGACCGATTTGCAGTCCGGATAAAAATTCAATCATGGCAGCGCTGTATCCAGCAGCAGTAGAATATCTTTATTTTGTTTCTAAAAATGATGGATCCCATGTCTTTTCGAAAGACATGAACGAACATAACCGTTTTGTAATAATGTATCAACGAGCCAAAAACACAAAAAAATGAGTGAAGGAGGGATTTATGGCAAAAGATGTTGCAGTTATTGGTGTTGGCCAGAGTTCATTTGTAAGAGGCTATGAAGGCTCCATCAGGGAATTGGCCTTTGAGTCATTCAGGGAGGCTATGCAGGATGCGGGTATTACACAGAAGGATGTTGATGCTTCTGTTTTTTGCTCGGCCCCTGAATATGATAAACAGAGGTCGCCTGCTGGTGTCATGGCAGAGTATTTGGGGTTAATTCCCCAGCCGACCTTTTACATTGAAACTGTTTGTTCTTCAAGCAGTTCCGGTGTGAAGGTAGCGTATAGCATGATCAAGTCAGGTCTCCATGATATCGTTGTTGTCCTCGGCTTCCAGAAGATGTCAGAAATCACTTCTGCTGAATCCCAGGAAAGGATGGGGAGGGGTGCAGACATCCAGTGGGAGGCACCTTTTGGAACGATGATGCCTGCCTACTATGCATTATATGCAAGGGCTTATATGGCAAACCACGGCTTAACCCACGATGACCTCATGGCAGTGAGGCTCAAATCTGCCACTTATGGGGTAATTAATGAAAGGGCGGTCTACCGCAAAGGGGTGAAACCCGAAGATTTTGATCCAAAGAATCCTGATGCAAAGCTGGCAGGTCCTGTAGCATGGCCCTTGCGCGTGGGTGATTGCTGTGCCAATGCAGATGGAAGTTCGTGCATCATCCTTGCAAATGCAAAAAAGGTGAAGGCAATATCAAAAAAACCTATCTGGATCCTTGGCATTGGAGCTGCATCTGAGGCAGTAAATATGGCCGCAAGACCGGACTTTGCAAAGGGACTAAGCGTGGGCTACGGAGCAGCAAACCAGGCATACAAAATGGCAAAAATAACAGCGAAAGACGTTGATGTGGCAGAGGTTCACGATTGCTTTACCATTGCCGAGATCATGGCCTATGAGGGCCTTGGATTTGCAAAGGTTGGCGAAGGCAAGGAATTAATCAAGGCAAAAGAGACCTATAAAGAAGGTAGGATCCCTGTGAACGTTGACGGTGGACTTCTTTCGAAGGGTCATCCAATCGGTGCAACAGGCGGATCACAGATCCGTACAATAGTTTTGCAGCTCAGAGGAGAGGCGGGCCCAATGCAGATAAAGGATCCGGAAATCGGTCTTGTTCATAATGTGGGTGGTGTTGGTCTTTATGGTAACGTTACAATATTCGGGAGGTGACCTATGGGATTTGAAAAATTCGGAAGAAAAAGCTTTACAGGTATAACAAAGATGGCAAAGTTTGTTGATTTTCTCGCAGAAGGAAAGGTAGAAGGCACAGTGTGCAAAAAATGCGGTGCAAAGTTTTTCCCGCCAAGGGCAGATTGTTCTGTCTGTCTATCAAAAGAGATGGACTGGTTTGAAATGCCAAAAAACGGAAAACTTGAAACATTCACAACCGCTATGTACGCGCCCTTTGGTTTCGAGGCAGACCCGCCATATACAATGGGTGTGGTAGACTTCGGCAGTGGCTTGAAACTCTTTGCCAGACTGGCAAAAGACATAAAGCCTGAAGACGTGAGCGTCGGAATGGATGTCGCTATCAGGACTATGAAATATGACGACGGCCAGATGTCTTTTGAGATCGTAAAGGCGTGAAAGAGCAGTGGTAAGTGGTGAGTGGTGAGTGAAAAAAACTGAAAGCCATTAAAGGGCTGCCTTCGGGCAGCCCTTTATCCTATCTATTCAGTCTTTTTGTCTATTTTGTCATAACCAGATAAACCAAATAGACCACATAGACAAGATAGACTGAAAAGACAAAAAAACTGTTACACAAAAGCTCTTCCAGCAATTATTTGAACCGTTGATAACACCTGAATGCCTTACAAGCCGATGAATTTATTATTTAGCGGTCCCTTTGCCTGGGTCTTTCACAAGTTCTTTGCCAAGCGTGTGACACCTTTTCTTCGCTTCGTCGCTGATAGGGCGTCCGCTACTAACCGTCTCCCCTACCTGCTGGAA
>JAPLKF010000081.1 GCA_026388215.1 Pseudomonadota bacterium
GCCGGACATATGAAAGGGTTCCACAAAAGAACCGACAGGAGAGGTGTGTCATGAAAAAGATATGGTTTGCAACCGATTGATATTATGGAGATGATCTTTTATGAAATATTTTCTTGACAGGAGGAATATAGGATGTCCCTCTCCTCTGTTCCAAATCCTTTTTCGTCAAAACCTACCCCATTCGATCCGAAAGGTATTCTCTCTGTTCGCTGGTGCTCCATCTCCGACCCTTCTAAGAGTCCCTCTGCACTTGAATGTGAGACCCACCCTCCCAGCCACTGGGGCTCAGGCAGAGATGCATTCGCACATTCATCTCCCGCATATGCGGGAGAACGCTTGAGGCACTCAAGATGGTTCCCCGGAGCTTACGCAATACTCCCTTCGGAACACCTTCCAGACCAAATACAGCTATGGATGGGTTTGGGCAACAAGCCGTCAAGCGGCTTTCCCATTATCAGGACTTGGAATAATTGGATAAACGATTTTTATCTGGGGAGAGAGGGTCTTATCTTTAGTCCTTTTTGGTTATAAAATAAGATTTATTCGCCTTCCAGTGCTCTTAAAATCTTATCCAGCTTTAAGTTTATCTGCTCCAGTTCCCTCTTAAATTGATCGGGCTTTGCTGATTCGGAATATTCGCTTTTCTTAAAATTGTCGGGACGCCTTGATCCGGGATATTCGCGTTTTCCAAACTGTCTTGGCCTCGGCGATTCGGAACCTTCCATTGTCCTAAAACAATCCCGGCAGTAGATGGGTTTACTTCCGGTAGGCTTAAACGGAACTTCGCAGGTGGCCCCGCATTTATCGCAGATAGCCTTGTGCACCTGCTTGTCAAAAGCAGGCCTTCCGGAATCCCTTCCTCCGCCCCTGCTAAAACCTCCCCGAGAGGGCCTTTTTGAATCCCCTCTATCGGACCTATTGGAATCCTTTTTGCCAAACTTACCATCACGGCTAAAACTTTTCATTTTTCACTTTCATTAATTGTAAATTTAAAAAGGTCAGGGCCTTATAAACCTGCCTTCCTCTTTTGGATAAGTATACACCCTGCAGCCATCAATTACAAGGACAAAAGAAAAGGCTGAGGGGGTTTAGGGGACATCCTCTTTCCCCTGCCTCCTCATGGCCTTTTGACGTTTCTTTATTTCAGGTGGTGCAGTTGCGAGTAGAATTCACCTATGGAGTATGGGACAAGCAATGGAGAGCCGCTAATTACGGGATGAAAGCGATAACGTAGGCATAACCCGCCGGGGATTGACGTACGGTAAAGCCGCGCGGTAATACCCGATCGGTGTTGATGCCATTGTTAGGCTATTTTCCTCAAATCAATTATTTTCAAAAAAGCCGATCACCATTCTCTTTCATGACTCCCTTACAGAATTGTGCCTATTGCCCGAGTAACACTTAAAGTCCGCATATGCCTTGCGATTCAACTGGAGATTCCTTCTGTATGAAAGGTTGCCCACGAGACTGATCAACGGCTTGCGGCGTTGCCATAAGTTGCTCCACACCCTGCGCAGGATGCGCGGCATGGAGTAGAAACCCCGGTCGCAGGTAATCATTTCCTGAATCGCGCCGGCAAGAGACAAATGCCTATACCGGGCAACCGGGAAGGTCAGCGTGTAATATTTCCAGTCTTCCGGGAACCTATTAAGGGCGATGCGGTCCTCCGATTTCATCTGGTCCCACAGGCGCGTGCCCGGCAAGGGCGTCAGAAATAGCGTGTTGAGATTGTCTACACCATACCGGCTGGCCGCCTCGGCGATACGTTTGCCGATGCCCGGTTCGTCTATGTCCAGACCGATGATAAAGGAACCTACGACCAGTATCTTGTGCCGCTGTATGCGCTGCACGGAGGTGCGGAAGTCCCGGCCCTTCAGCAGGTTGAATTTCTTGCCGATTTCCCGAAGCCCTTCCGGTGAGAGGGACTCAAAGCCGATAAAGACGCCTCTGCACCCGGCCTTCGCGGCCAACGACAGGAGTTCTTCGTCATCGGCGAAGTTAATGGTGGCCTGGGCAACCCATTCCTTTCGCAGGTTCGCCTGTGCCATGGCACGGAACAGGTCCTTGGCGCGGGCGATATGTTCAGGACGTGTGCCGATGAGATTGTCGTCCACCACCAGAACATGTTTCTCGCGGATCAACTGGAATTCCCGGACGATATCCGGAATGGGCCGCAGCCTATAGTGGGCACCGTTAAAGGCTGTCACGCTGCAAAAGGTGCAGTTCAGTGGGCAGCCCCGTGTGGTCTGAATAGCTCCGAAGGCATATCCCGTATTAAGCAAATCATGGCGGGCCAAGGGGACATCGTCGATCTCGGCGAGCCCTCCGTCATACCGGCGCTTCAGACTCCCATGCCGGGCATCCTCCAGGACCTGCCGCCAGATGCTCTCAGCTTCCCCCGTGACAACTGAATCCACACGCTCCATGACCTCCTCTAAGCACATGGTTGCGTGAATACCGCCCATGACGACGGGCACGCCCAGACTCCGGAAGTAAGCGGCCACTTCATAGGCGCGGTTCGCCTGGGAAGTGAAAGTGGTAATGCCCACCAGGTCCGGCCGCGGCATGGCTGAATAGTCCGGCGCACCGAGGTTCTCGTCCACGATCGAGATTTCCCACTCCGGCGGGGTCAGTCCCGCGATAACCATAAGGCCGAGGGGTTTCCACACACGGTAACGGTTCCAGCGACTCTCCTTGACTTTGGTGATCGCGACCAGCGGGTTTGAAGGATTGATCAGATATAGTCGCATAGCGCGTATTCAGTCCTGGTCATGGAGGAGCTTGTCTCCTGCTTTTGCTCACTTCTGTTTTCGTGAATGGATTGTCGTAATTCCTATTCATTGGCCTAACTTATTTTTTAACCTGATTCGTCATTTGCACAGCCACTGCCTCAATTATCCAGTTATTGATCGTTATATAGACCATGTATATGGTGTTTTTTCGGTATAAAAGTCACCAGATGATGATTATATTGAATCAGTATAAATTTAGCTTGCGTTATTCTACTTCTTTTTTTCATCCGGATAACTGATATTGGTAGGCATTGAAACACCAATTCTGTCACTATGCCCGCCCCTTTTTATCCATTGTCCTCCAATTTTAATTCAATTTCAAGCGGAAAATCTCCAGTAATATTATTGAATACGGATTGAAATGCTGTATATCGAAAGAGAACAATAAAAACAACAGTACAGGAAGCTATATGTAACAAAACGTCCTTCATTCTACATTCTTCATTCTACATTCTTCATTAATCTGTCTCTGAGCAGTGTATACCGTTTTTGGGGTTTATCGTTCTTGATTGCAATTGCCAGGGCCTTCTTCGTACCGATCAGGATAACAAGTTTTTTTCCCCGTGTTATCCCCGTATAGAGAAGGTTTCTCTGTAAAAGCATATAATGCTGGGTAACAACAGGCATAATAACAACAGGATATTCACTACCCTGTGACTTATGAACTGATATGGCGTATGCAAGGACTATCTCATCGAGTTCTGAATATTCATAAGAGACAAGCCTCCCGTCATAACCAACCTTTAATTCTTGCATTTCCTTGTCTATCTTTGTAATCCTGCCAATATCGCCATTATATACATCCTTGTCATAATTGTTTCTTATCTGCATCACCTTATCCCCGATCTTCAGCGCTTTATTGCCACGTATTAATTCATCCTGCCCCGGGTTTAGTTCCCTTTGCAGTTCCTGATTGAGGTTCGACACCCCGATAACCCCTTTGTGCATTGGCGTGAGCACCTGAATGTCATTGACAGGATTGTAACCAAATCTCGCCGGGACTCCCTCTTTACAGAGATATATAATCTTTTTCAGTATCTTTTCTGGTTCCTCAATATTAAGGAAATAGAAATCATGGAGATGTTCTTCGCCTTGATTGGATATCGGCATCTGTCCGCTATTAACCCTGTGTGCATTGACAATAATCATGCTTTCTCTGGATTGCCTGAATATCTCATCAAGCCTTACAGTCGTCAGATAACCCGAATCAATAACATCCTTTAATATATTTCCTGGACCCACAGAAGGCAACTGGTCAACATCTCCAACGAGTATTAAGGTCGCCTTTGAAGGCACCGCCTTGAGGAAATAATACATAAGCAATGTATCAACCATTGATGTCTCATCTATTATTATCAAATCTGCCTCAAGCGGATTTGCTTCATCTTTTTTAAATATCTCCCCGCCGGGATTATACTCAAGGAGACGGTGTATTGTTTTTGCTTCATACCCTGTCGCCTCTGTCATTCTTTTTGCTGCCCTGCCTGTTGGCGCTGCAAGCAGTACCTTTTGCCCCATCTTCCTGTAAATCCTCATGATTGCATTGATGATCGTGGTTTTGCCAGTCCCAGGGCCTCCTGTTACTATCATGGCCTTACTATTTATAGATGCCTTCACCGCCTCAACCTGTTTTTCTGAAAAGGTTATTTTCAAATCTCTCTGAACCCACTCTAAAACCTCATCAATATTGATAAGTCTCAATTGCCTGGGAAAAACAAGAATCGTTTTCAGTTTATTGACAATGCCGAGCTCGGAGATGTAATACTTCGCAAGGTAAACCGCCTTAGAGTTTTGAGTTCGGAGTTCGGGGCTCGGAGTTAAACCCTTTTCAATAACTGCCTTTCCCTCCTGAGCCAATTTATCAAGTGCAGGCAATATTCTTTCTTCTTCAAGGCCGAGTATCTCACTGCTCTTTTTGATGAGGAGTTCGTAGGGATAATAAACATGGCCTTCATCTGACAGTTCCTTGAGTACATAGAGGATACCGGCTTCAGCCCTGATTTTTGAGTCCCTCGGAACACCAAGTTTCTCCGCTATCTTATCCGCCGTGATGAAACCTATTCCAAATATGTCTGCTGCAAGCCTGTACGGGTTTTCTTCAACCACCCTTATTGAGTCCCTGCCATACTGTTTGTAGATTTTTACTGCATAAGTCGGGCTTACCCCCTGCCCCTGGAGAAATATCATAACTCCCCGTATCTCCTTCTGTTCTTCCCACGCCTTTTGAATCATCTCAATCCGTTTTTCTCCAATGCCATCGACCTCATGAAGTCTGCCTATATCCTTCCCTATAACAGTTAGGGTTTCATCTCCAAACCTGGATACGAGCCTTTTTGCCATTACAGGTCCTATACCTTTAATCATCCCCGAGCCGAGATATTTTTCTATCCCTTTCACTGTTGCGGGGAGGACCGATTCATATGCGGTTACCTTAAACTGTTCACCATACCGCGGATGCTTATCCCAGTAACCGCTCAATCTCAAAACCTCACCAGGGGCCACAGAAAAAAGTGTTCCCACTACAGTTATTGTATCGGTTCTTCCATGTACCCTCATCTTTGCAATGGTATAGTTGTTTTCTTCATTGAAAAATGTAATTCTCTCTATCTGTCCTTTTATCTCTTCGGGCATCTTACCTTTTTGCATAATTAATAGTATCTTAAATGCCCGGATAAATGGAAGAGTAAACTATCCATTAGCCATCAGCAATCAGCTTTTAGCTGTCAGTAAAATGCAGGATGTGTGAAAAGTTCCATCTACTTAAATATGACTTTACTATATAATACATTTCTGTGCTTCTGAACTAAAGAGGCTGTCTCATTGATTAAGCTATTGTTATTTTTTCTCCCTTAAGATATTATAAAGGTGAAAGGGGTACAATAACATGCAATTAGGCATTCTTGTTGTTGATGATGAGGTCGGGATAAGAAGGTCGCTTACAAGGGTGCTTAAAGAGGATGGTTACTCGGTAGAAGTAGCCAGGGATGGGGAAGAAGC
>JAPLKF010000082.1 GCA_026388215.1 Pseudomonadota bacterium
TTAAGATTATAAAACCATATTTCTTTATTACATCTTCAAGCATATATTTATATTAACGGCAAGAAAATAAAATGTCAATCTTATTAGTCCTAATCAATATTTAGATAACGATTGATGGTAAGCTCTAAAGCACTGGTGTCATATCCCTAATGGTTCTTTACGCTCAGGAGAGGAAGGATGTTCCCTGTAGCACGACATCACGGTACGGTTTAATTGCGAACGAAGTTGAGCAACATGAACGGGTGCCACCCGTAAAGTTCCCACGGGTACCCGGCTAAATGTGGAACGTCCCGAAGGGGAAACGGGCATGTCCGAAGTCCCGCATTCATGCGGGGCAAGTTTGCCCGTTTCAGTGGAGCGATTCTCGGGTACCCGCTTGCGGGTGATGGTCGGGAATGGAGTGCCGGAGTGCGAAGGGAATCTCCTTCCACATTTCAAGAGAACCATCAATAAAACTGTAAAGCTATTTAAAGGACAGGACACTAAAGGGGATCGAAGACCTTTATGTGCAGTGAATTTACTTTTGTGCAGGCTGCACGACCATGGGGGTCACCGGGTCATGCATCGCCGCACATCGAAACCACAACTTGGCCCGAATCATAGCTAACTCCTTTAGCTAAGTATATCCCGCAAGGTATGATTTTACCAGCGAATAAAATGTTGTGCAAGGAAAAGAATCTTATGTCTTTCCTGTGAAGTGTTAACAAAATGTGGTATATTTTTCCAACAAACATACAGGGGAGGGATAAATGGCTATGGATTTATTGCAGGCAATCAAGGAAAGAAAGAGTATCAGGGCTTTTAAACCGGACCCCATCCCAAGAGAAAAGATTGAAGAAATTTTAAATTTGGTAATCCATGCACCCTCTGCAATCAACCTCCAGCCGTGGGAATTTACCGTAGTAATGGGAGAAGAGAAGGAAAGGCTCAGTCGAAGGCTCATCAAGTCTTACCAGGAAAAGCAGATCTCCTGCAGTCCCGGAAATGTCAAGCCCCTCTCTGATACATTCAGCAAAAGAGGGGCCGAATCCTTTGAACTGATGAGCCCGTACCTCGAGGAGATGGGTCTTCAATTTGACCGGTTTATCAATGAGGGGAGCTGCAATTTTTATGGAGCACCTGTGGCAATTATCCTCTGTCTCGATAATGCCTTTTCAAAGGCACGTCTCGTCGATATCGGTATTGCCCTGGGTTATTTTGTACTTATCGCCCAGAACTTCGGGCTTGCTACGTGCCCCATCGGGCTTATCAATGCATATGAGGACGACATCAAAGAAATCCTTAATATACCGGAGAAAAAAGACGTTGTTATCGGCATCGCACTGGGCTATGCCGACCCCGATAGCCCCATCAACCGCTTCAAATCACCGAGGGAGAATCTGAATAGCTTTGTCAGGTGGATCGAGTAATCTTTAAGAAGTATTCAAGGGGTCAGGGGTTCAAGGTTTTATACTGTTTCACTTACCACTAATCACTATTCACTGCTTTTAAAATCGGGGCGACTGGATTTGAACCAGCGACCTCTTGCTCCCAAGGCAAGCGCGCTAAGCCATGCTGCGCCACGCCCCGAATGCCTAAACATAACACATATATATGTTCATTGCAACAGCAGTATTTTTAAATACATATATAGTTGACATCATTTATCGCTTGTGATAAATGACAGGTATCGGGAAAGCCCACGCACAGGCCAAACCAATTCTGGTAGGATGTCCTGTTCCCCGTGCGAGCGCATATGGCCAGAACGGGGAGAGGGGTTTGATCCTGGCGGCTGAAGAGATCAATGCTGCAGGCGGCGTCAAGGTAGGTAACGTTATGAGACCGTTGAAGCTTGAAATCATCGATACCCGCGATGAAGAGCCGGGGGTTCCGACGAGTGAAGTGCTCCTGGCCATCGAGAAACTGATTCTTCAGAAAAAGGTAGATGTCATCGTTGGCGGGCCCTGCATGTCCGAATGCAGTATTGCAGCCATGGACCTTTACGCTAGATACAAGATTGTTGATATCGTCTCCATCGGTTCATATACACCCACATGGGATCAGAAGGTAGCAAAGGACCCGGAAAAATATAAATACTCTTTTAGGGCAAGCGGGAGCGTGAAGTGGTATATCAAAGAAGGGGTCGATCTTCTTCATGGCATAAAAGAGAAATTCGGGTATAACAAAATGTTTATCTCCATTGATGACAGCCTGATGTGCCGGGCAGCATCGGAGATTGTAAAGAACATGGCAGTGAAGGATGGCTGGCAAATTACAGGCTTTGACAAGCACCCTATTGCCGCCACCGACTTTTCTGTGGCCCTAAGTGACTGCAAGAAATCGGGCGCCCAAATCTTATTCATATGGGCATATGCGCCTGAGACCTCCATATTGTTAAGACAGTGGGCAGATATGGAAGTGCCTGCGCTGCCCATCGGTTTTATCGGGGCAGCAGAGGATCCAGGTTTCTGGAAACAGACAAAAGGGAAGGGGGCCTATACGATTGTCACGTTATCGGAAACCGGCTGCACCCCTTCAAATGTCACCGCATTGACGAAGAAATACTACAATGCCTTTCAGAAAAAGTGGGGAGTACCACCCAGGAGCACCGGCTGTGTGAGTGCCTATGAGTCGGTATACGTCCTCAAAGATGCTGTTGAACGCGCCGGTAAGCTTGAGGCCAATGCCCTCATTGCTGCCCTCGAGAAGACAAATCTTCCTGCCGTCCGCGGTACGGTACGGTTCGATAAGAACCACCAGATCGTCTACGGGTATAATCCGAAAGAAAGCGTTTTGGGCAATTGGATCCAGTGGCAGGATGGCGACAGGATCACTATCTTTCCAAAGGAAGGGGCAACAGGGGCAATTAAGATGCCGCCCTGGATGAAGAAATCGTAAAAGCAGTATACGCTGCAGAACCCAACGTTATAAGACAAGGTGAAAGAATATGATGGACATCCTTTTCTATGGAACGGTGAATAGTGTTACCTTTGCTCTTATAGCGGTGGGCTTCACACTGGTCTATGGAGTGAGCAGACTGCCAAATTTTGCGCACGGCGCACTCTATGTTCTGGTCGGTTTTATGACCTGGAGCTTTGTCAACGATCTCAACCTGAACTACCTGCTGGCCATCCTCATTTCGCTCTGTATATCATCGCTTTTGGGGGCAGCAATATACCGGCTGGTTCTCATACGGCTCAGGGGATTACCCACCTCGGAGATTATCGCTTCATTTGCCTTTGGATTAATCATCTTAGAGGGCTTGCGTTTACAGGGAATCGGCGGATTTAAAGGATTCATCGGGCCCTTTTATGTGCTGCCCTCTTTTATTGATGCGAAATTCAGGGTTGCCGGAATTATCATCGATGCCCAGCGGCTCATCATCATAGGAGGAGGGCTGGCTGTGGTTATCATGCTTTGGCTCTTTACCCATTACACAAAGATTGGGTTATCCCTTCGGGCAATCGCCCAGGATGAACAGGCCGCCATGATGCTTGGTGTAGATTCCGACCGTGTAGCGATGATTTCTCTCTCCATAGGGTCAGCTTTAGCCGGTTTAGCCGCAGTTATCATCCTGCCACTGGGCAATGTTACTGCCGAGGCCGGATACAGGGTGCTCATATATGCCCTTGCGGTATGTATCATCGGGGGACTGGGCAGTTGGGGAGGGGCCATACTTGCTTCCTTCGTACTCGGTTTTGCAATGATCGTGAGCACCTCCTTATTTGGGGCGGTATGGGAGTCTGTAGTACTCGTGGGAACGATAATCCTGATATTAATTTTCAAACCCTCAGGGCTTTTAGGAAAACAGAAAGAACTGGAAGAGAGGGTGTAAAGAGATGGCAACAACAGAAGATACAAGACAGGAGAGATTAGACAGGGGGATTAAGGTCCGAACCGAAGGACTATACGCACTCACTTCCTGGAGGGAGATGGGTTATCTCCTTGCGCCAAGAGCATTCCTCATTTTTGGACTTCTTCTCCTCCCTCTTCTGGTGGATTCCTACTGGCAAAGGGTTCTATGCATTGCAGGGGTCTATGCCCTCCTTGCCCTGAGCTTTGACTTCCTGGCAGAATATGTCGGTCTGGTGTGTCTGGGAGGTGCTTTCTTTGTCGGGTGTGGGGGATATACAGCAGGACTACTGAACCACTATCTGGGATGGTCGCCATTCTTCACGATTCCCATTGCCACCGTCATCGGGGCGGTGATAAGCACCCTTACCCTCTTACCCTGCCTCAGGTTAAGGGGGGTATACTTTGCCATTGTGAGTTTCATGTTTCCATTGCTAACCGTGAATATCATCGTCGCACTGAATATCTTCGGAGGCACTGAAGGAATCAGCGCCCTTGCCACCCTGCCGAATATCTGGTTTGATCAATATCTCATTTTTTCAGTAGTGATCGTCGCTCTCTTTGTAATGAGGAGGCTGGTAAATGAAGACATAGGGTTGATTTTCCGTTCCATAAAGGATAACGATCAGGCAGTGAGGGCATCGGGGATAAGTATCACCCTCTATAAAACCAAGGCAGTCTTCATTGCCTCGCTTATGGGTTGTTTTGGCGGCGCATACTTAAGTCACCAGTACGGCTGGCTGGGTATCTCACTCTTTGCCATGGACTTCTCAATACTCCCCATTGCTGCAACAGTAATGGGCGGGGCGGGAACGCTTGTAGGCCCTGTATTGGGGGCGTTCATGCTAACCCCTCTATCCGAGGCGCTTCGCGGTTTTGGACAACTCAGGGTAGTTCTCTACTGCCTCATCTTAATGGGATTTATCGTCTATAAGCCTGAAGGGATCATGAACTACCTTCAGCGAAAATACCATCAGTTTGAACACTGGAAAGAGGTGTGAGCATGGGCGAAGAGGCTCTTATTCGTGTTCAAAATCTAAGCAAGTCTTTTGGCGGTGTCAAGGCAACGAAGGATGTCAGCTTTGAAATAAAAAGAGGCGAGATTCTTGGAGTGATCGGGCCTAACGGTTCAGGAAAGACCACACTGGTTAACCTGATCACAGGCTTTGTAAAACCTGATTCAGGCAATGTTTATTTTGGAAGCAAAAAGATCACGGGATTAGATCCCGCCAAAATTGCGGACCTCGGTATTGTCCGTACGTTTCAAATCGTGAGGCCTTACCATAGTCTGCCGGCTTATAAAAATTTGATCGTTCCCCTGAACTCACCCCGGATTAAGAGGACAAGGGGTGGTAAATCAGGAGACAGGGATGCGGTGGCAATCGATATCCTCGAGGAGATTGGATTTGAGCGTGACGCTTTTGTACCGTACAAGATTGCATCCACACTCCCGCTGGGATATCTCAAGCGCCTTGAGCTTGCCCGGTGTTTAGCCTTAAAGCCTGAAGTTATCCTCTGTGATGAGGTTTTTTCAGGCTTAAGTTCTTCGGAGATTACATCGTTGATCCCCGTCATTGAAAAACTTCAGATGGAAGGCATAACCATTCTTATGATCGAGCACAGGCTGAGAGAACTCTTCCGGTTGGTCACCCGGGTAGTTGTTTTGACCTTCGGGGAAAAACTGACTGAAGGGACCCCCGAAGAGGTGGTGGCAAACGAAAAGGTCAGGGAGGCATATCTTGGGACGGAGGTAGATGAGGCAGAGGAGGCAGAAGCGTGTTAGAAATCAAGAGTCTCATGGTATTTTACGAAAACGCCATCGCAATCAACAATATCAGTATGACCTGTCGCCGGGGAGAAATAACAGGGGTTTTTGGCGCCAATAGTGCAGGCAAGTCCACGCTCATGCGTACGATCTCGGGCATTATACTGGATCAAAAAAAGAAGCAGCAAATGAAAGGCGGGGAGAGAATCACCATACTCGGCAGTATCACCTTTGAAGGGATGGATATCATCCATATGAAACCGAGCGACAGGGCGAAAAAAGGCATTATTCTCTGTCCTGAAAGACGGAGAATTTTTGCAGAAAGCAGTGTATTGGAGAATCTTAAGATAGGTGGCATCCTTGCAACAAGATCCCAGGCAAAAAAGACCCTTGAGTACGTATTTACCATCTTTCCAGCCTTGAAAGACCTGAAGAAGAGAGAAGGAGGGTTCTTAAGCGGAGGAGAGCAGCAGATGCTTGCCATTGGAAGGGCATTAATGGCACAGCCGAAACTGCTTTTGCTTGATGAGCCGCTACTGGGCTTAAGCCCTTTAATGGAGAAAATGGTTGTAAAAGCTGTCCGTGATATTAACAGACAAACGGGGATTACCATATTGATCTCCGAACAGTATTCCCGCCCGATCCTGCCTATCGTTCATTACGGGTATGTACTTGAAAATGGAGGTGCAGTCCTGGAGGGGACTTCAAAGGAACTCACCGACAACCCGGATGTGAAGTCAGCTTACTTCGGTCTGTAAACCCTCAGAAGATGTGAAATCAGCTATTGTGTTACAAATACAAATGCTCATAACTCATTTTATCTCGTGTCCATTGATAACTTCCTGAAAG
>JAPLKF010000083.1 GCA_026388215.1 Pseudomonadota bacterium
AAGGATTTTATATGAATGAAAGGTTGGGGTTCACAGGCGAACTATCTACAACTGCAATGGGAATTATGCCTCATGAAGGTGTGGATGAGGCATTGAAACTTGCCCTTACGATGGACATACCTTTCTGGCCCCAGCTTCCAAGACTTTCCTTCTATGAAGATATGTACGTACAGGCTATGGAAAATTTTCCCGGTGTTATAATAGATGAGAAACATATGAAAATTTTTGTTGATACAAATAAATTTATCGAAGAGATACCCCAATATCTTGAAAAGGAAGACAATATTGAAACCTTTAAGATATCTGAGAGGTATTCTCTTGTGTATAGATCCTTTTTAACAATGGAGCTATCCTCCTATCGTGCCATAAGGGGCCAGGTTATCAGCCCTGTGAGCCTCACATTAAAAATAGTAGATGAGAATGACAAACCGATAGTTTATAATGATGAAATACGGGCGCTCGCCTTTTCTTTTATTCAGAAAAGGGTGAATGCCCAGTATATGGAGTTGAAAGAAAAGAATGATAAGGCCTTTGTATGGGTTGATGATCCTGGCCTTGAATTTATTTTTAGTGCCATGTGTGGCTATGACAATATCAAAGCAAAGAAAGAGTTGATGGACTTTTTTAATGGTATCAATGGGGCAAGGGGGCTGCACCTCTGTGGCAAGCCTGACTGGGATTTTTTACTTTCCCTGAACAATATAGAGATGATATCCTTCAATGCATACGCCTTTGGAGATGTTTTTGTTACATATGATAAAGTAAAGGATCTTGTGGAGAGAGGAAACATTATCAGCTGGGGTATAGTGCCAACCTGTTACGAAGACTTTTCAAAAGAAGATATAAGTAATCTGGCAAGAAGACTTGAGGGAATGTGGGGTGTATTGGAAAGAAGAGGGCTGGATATGGGAACGATTATTCAAAATAGTCTGCTTGCCCCTGCAACATGTAATTTACTGAATCCGGATAAGACGGTTACAGTTGAAAAATCCTTTGAGCTATTAAATGAACTCTCATATTATTTAAAAGAGAGATATGTACAATGAATAAAATCCATGTGGTTTGTAAAAGAAGGAAAGAAGATGCAACAAGAATTGCAGGGGAGCTTATAGAAGCATTTGGTAAGCATAACAATATCTTTGTGGATGAAGAATCGGCAAGGTTATTGGGTTATGAGAAATATTTTGAAATGGAACATGTTGGCGAGGGGGCTAATTTTATTGTGGTCCTCGGTGGGGATGGAACATTGCTCAGTATCTCGAGGCAACTGAGAGGGAAGGATGTGCCCATCCTTGGAGTAAATTTAGGAGGACTTGGTTTCTTAACGGAGATTTCTGTGGAAGAGCTGCCCACAATGGTTGAACAGGTGTTGAGAGGTAAGTACGGTATCTCCAGGAGGATAATGCTAAATGTAAAGGTAGAGAGGGAGAATGATGAGATATTCGAATTTACGGTTTTAAATGATGCAGTCATCACGAAAGATGCCCTCGCGAGGATTATCGATATAGAGACATATGTGAACGGAGAGTATTTAACAACCTATAAAGCCGATGGACTCATATTTTCCACTCCCACAGGTTCTACCGGTTATTCCCTTTCAGCAGGGGGGCCAATCCTTTACCCCTCTTTGAGGAATATTATTATTACACCTATTTGTCCCCACATGCTTACAAATAGACCTATCGTGCTTCCTGGAGATGTGGCTATCAGGGTGGTACTGCAATCAAGAGAAGAGAGGGTTGTTCTGACCCTTGATGGGCAGATTGGATTCCCATTAGAATATGGAGATGAGATTGAGGTGAGGGAATCTCCTCACACGGTAAGTCTTATTAAGTCTTCATCAAGAGGATACTTTGAGATATTAAGAACAAAATTGAAATGGGGTGAAAGGTAACTATGCTTGCCTTTCTTAAGGTGAAAGGTTTTGCCATAATAGATGAATTACAGGTTGAATTTGGAGAAGGTTTCAATGTGATCACAGGAGAGACAGGGGCAGGAAAATCAATAATAATAAATGCCCTCTCAACGCTGATGAATGCGAAGACATCTGCCGACATGATAAGAAGCAGTGCACAGCAAGCTGAGGTTACAGGACATTTTTTCTATGGTAATAAAGAATACATTTTAAAGAGAATCATTAATATATCTGGCAGATCAAGGGCCTTTTTAAATGATGAACCTGCGACATTGAACAGGTTAGAAGAAACAGGGAATATGCTGATAAATATTTACGGTCAAAATGAGTTTCAGTATCTTCTTGACAAGGATAGTTATATTGGGATGATAGATAGCCTCCTTGCCCTTAATAAGGAAAGGGAATCGCTTACTGAGAAGGTAGAAATGTTACAGAAAATGAGGATGGAGCTGGAAACGAAGAAGAAAGAGGTCGAGGGGAGAGAAAGGGAAATCACCCTTCTTGAGTTTCAGACAGAGGAGATTGAAAGGGAGAATTTAAAGGAAGGGGAAGAAGAAATTATAAAGGAAAGACTGAAAATATTAAGGGATGCGGAAAAGATAAAAAGCAGTTTTGAGGTTATTACGGAAAATATGTATGAAGGCGAAAATTCAGTACAGATCAATTTTAAAAGGTTTATTAATTTACTCAAGCCCTTCAGCAATATCGAAAAAATGGAAAGTTTGAAAAAAAGAATTGAATCAATATCGTTTGATGTTGAGGATCTACTGATGGAAATAAAGGATATAGAAAAAAGGCTGTCTTATGACACCGATGAGCTTAAGGGTCTTGAAGAGAGGTTATCAAGGATTTATGAGCTCAAGAGCAAATATGGAAAAACATACAGTGATATAAAACAATTTGAAGAATCAGCTAAAAAGAGGCTTGCGTACCTTGCAACGCTTTCAGAGGATATAGGATCTCTTGAAAAGGTAAGGGGCATGCTTGAGGATGAGGTTTTGAAAATTGCAGATAAACTTTCGGCGGAGAGAAAAAGGGGCACGAGAGCGATTGAAAAGGCAATTATTGATGAACTCAGCTTTCTTTCCATGAAGGGATCGATGTTTAAGGTTGCAATAACGGACAAAGGTAGTATTGATAAAAATGGCAGGGACGATATAGAGCTAATGATAAGTACAAACCCAGGGGAGCCATTGAAACCTCTAAGAAAGGTAGCGTCCGGAGGGGAGTTGTCGAGGATTATGCTTGCAATTAAGAGGGTAATTGGTGGCGAAGAGGAAAAGACCCTCATATTCGATGAGGTTGATGCTGGTATTGGCGGGAGGGTTGCAGATCTGGTAGGCAAAAGATTGAAAAACCTTGCAAGGAAACATCAGGTCATATGTATAACACATCTTCCCCAGATAGCAACCTACGGCGATCATCACTTTCTGGTAGAAAAATATTATACACATAGGACCACAAAAGCGGGGATAAAGAGGCTTTCGGATGATGAAAGGATAACTGAAATAGCAAGAATGATAGGTGGCACAACAATTACAGAGAAAACATTACAAAGGGCTGAGGAGATGTTGCGTAATGCTTAGAAAAGCAGGTATCGAGGATATGAAGAAAATACACGGTATCATTAATTTTTCTGCATCCCGTGGGGAGATGCTGCCGAGATCACTCGGTGAACTATACGATAATATGCGGGATTACTTTGTTTATGAAGAAAATGGAAATATTCTGGGAACGTGTGCATTACATATATGCTGGGAGGATCTTGCAGAGGTCAGGTCGCTCTGTGTGGTTGAATCGTCAAGGAAAAAAGGCATTGGGAAAATGCTTGTTAATGCCTGCCTTGAAGAAGCAAAAAGGTTTAATATAGGAAGAATATTTCTCCTCACCTATCAGGAGGAGTTTTTTAAAAAATGTGGTTTCACACCGGTTGACAAAAAAGAGCTTCCACAAAAAATATGGTCTGATTGCATAAAATGTCCTAAATTTCCCGAATGTGATGAGGTAGCAATGATACTAAATCTATACCCTATCCCCTAACCCCCTATACCCTATGCCTTATACCCTGTACCCTATACCCTATTATTAGAGGGACAACATGGAAAGTGAGCAAATAGAAATTAGAATCAGGGGCAGCTTTGACAGTTATGAACTCTTCTTCTTGAAGGAAAAGACTAAAAGATATGAGAGTAGGGATAAAGAACTGTATGGGGTTGAACTCAAAGAAGAAGAAGGCATTGCCTTAAGGGGTATTAAGAATAACAGGATGGTCTTTTCATACACGTATGATAAGGGGGATAAAGGGATTGCTACATTACTTGAGAATACAAAAATGCTTATGCCTTTTGCCGAAGATGATAAAGATATAGGTTTTCCAGGGCGATATGATAATTACCCATTCCTTGAATTGTATGATTATGAAGGGTTAAGGGTTGATGATACACAGAAAATTTCTTTGCTTTTGGAAATGGAAAAGACCATGTTGGATTATGACAGGAGGATCGTAACAACAAGGAATTGTGGATTGCAGGAGACCGAGATCCAGACCAGGATTATAAATTCAAGGGGACTGAAAGCAGAGGGTAAGAAAACCCTGTATACCCTTTTTGCCCTGTGTGTTGCAAAGGATGAAGACGAAGTTCCATGGTATGATTGGTCATGGGCCCACTCATTAAATAAAATTGATGGAAAAGAATTAGGCACGGAGATCGCGCAAAAAGCAATTTCTTTTCTTTTTAGCAAGCAGATAAGCACTGGAATATATGAAGGGATTTTGACCCCCCAGGCTTCATGTGAAATGCTGGGTATACTTTCAAGTTCTTTTCTTTCTGAAAGCCTTTACAAAAATAAGACAATGCTAAAAGATAAAACAGGAACAAGGTATTTTTCGGATGTTATAAATATTATTGATTCAGGCAAAGAAGGGATGGGCAGTTTTCCCTTTGATGGGGAAGGTGTGCTATCAGAGGAGAATATCCTTGTAAGGGATGGGTATTTTGAAGGGTTTCTTTATGATACTTACTATGGAAGGAAGTTTCGGAAGATATCAACAGGTAATGGGGTGAGAAGAGGGGTTAAGGAGCCACCTGCATGTGCTCCAAGAGGTTTTTTTATTGAGAGAGGCAAAAGAGACATAAAGGGAGCCATGACAGATGGCATTGTTATCGAGGAACTTATGGGGACGCATACTGCGAATCCTATTACTGGAGACTTTTCACTCGGTGCAGTCGGCCACCTTTATAAAAACGGTATAAAGACGCCCTTTAAAGGGGTGATCTTTTCAGGGAATATATTTGAACTACTGAACAATGTCAAAGAGGTTGGAACAGATTTGATGTTCTATGGAACCTTTGGTTCTCCTTCTCTTTTTATAGAAGGTATAAAAATCAGCGGAAAATGATAAACTGAGCGATTCATAACCCCCTTTTTTCCAGCCTTTTCTTTAATATTTTTTATGGGCACAAATAAAAGCTTGACATATTAGTTTTTTCCTGTAAAATTTATGTGTTCAGTGTATGAACATATTCAAAATCTTTGTAATATTGCTATGGTACAAACCGTACCCTGGCGGTAGCCTTTTTTAATTCAGCGTAGAGTAATGAGCTAAGAGGTAAGAGTTTCAAAAATGATAAAATTTCGCTTTGAGAATTTGAAAATTTGGCAACGAGCCGTTGAAGTGGCACGAAAACTATTCCGTTTAGCAGATATTTTAGAAGAAAAAAGGTTGTACCGCTTTGCTGATCAGCT
>JAPLKF010000084.1 GCA_026388215.1 Pseudomonadota bacterium
CATATAGGGTCAGAAGTTACTGTTGTTAACGTAAGGTTGGTGTCCACAATGTAGTATAAAGGCTTCGTCCATGCATCATTTGGGTTTCTCACATTGTTAGGGAATTGCGCAACAGTGGGGAGACGCCTGTTCGTTGCAGCAAAACTGATGACAGATTCAACATCACCATTTATTATTTCTTTTGTATCGTTGATTTTCATTCTTTTTGTCAATGGTCCGACCAAAGCTGTACCGAGGCCAATAACTATTCCAATAATGACCAATACTATCGCGATTTCCACTAGCGTCATTCCTCTGTTATAAGAATTTGTTTTCATAACTGTCTTTTATTTATTTTATCACTTAAATCTAAAAAGTATGTGACGAATATCAATACTGGAGGCATAAAGTTACCTATAATTATTTCATGTCCTGGGGATTTGTCAAGTGCTTAGTTGCAATATTCAATTGAATCGAAATATTTAGTGTTTTAAATTCCTGATGAATAATGTAAAATAGGAATAATTTCCTTGGAGGGTAATTGGCAAGCACCCAGATAGCAGTTAGTTTTGAAGATGGGTTGGTAAAGGTAGCGTATGGGACATTAACCCATGGGGATCTGGTAGTTACACGCACCCTCACCTTAAAAGATGAAGAATTTGATGACTTTCTAACAAGAGAAAAAACTCCCGATTTTATAGTCGTAAATAACTTTAAAACCTTCTATCAGGATGTTTTGTTGCTTCCACCTGCAGGTGAAAAGTATCTTAAAACCCTGGTTGAATCAGGAATAAGAAAAAACGCCCCTGAGCTAAAGAATTTTACCTTCTTTTATGCAGTCCTCAGAGAACGATTATATGAGGGGAAGATGGTAAAAGAAACATTTGTTTTTGCCGTAGATAATAGTGAATTGAATCTCCTCATTGAGAGGTTTACCAGATATGGAAAAAATGTTAGCAGGTTATATTCTGATGTCTTTGCCCTGTCTCAATTAATCCAATCGTCGGGCGAATCAGATGATAAAACAGTGCTATGCATTCTGGACTCGAGTAGCACGAAATCCTTATTTTTAATCAGGGAAGGAAAACTTTTTTTTATCAGGGTTGTACAGTCTCGTCAGACATTGAGGGAGAACCCATCAAAAGCTCTTTTGATCAGTCCTTTTGAGAAAGACCATAAAGCAGTCGAGGGCCTCACAGTACCGTTAGCGTTTATTGAATATCCACCAAATATAGTAGCAGCAGAAGAAGTCAAACAGGATTTTGTCCTCCCGATATCAGCACTCTTAGTAGCGAAAAAATTTCACAGGGAAAGCTTACTTCCAAAGACTTACCGGGGTTTCCTTGTGCAAAAAACTATACTATTACTTTGCATCGGAGTTTTTTTACTTTCCTCTGTTTTAGGTTTGGGTTATATGATGCTTCGGTTTTATGAGGTGTATTCGATTAAAAAGAATATTGCGCCCTTGAAAGATGCATTAATCGGAAGGCAGGGGGTAGAGAACTCCAGAAATTTACTCCATTACTAAATTATCTCAATACTGAGAATGCTACTCAGGATATACAGAAGGCATTGATCGCCCTTCAATCCCTGCAAGTAGAAAACATCCGCATAAAAGACATAGAAGTTAAAAATGATAGGCAAGCGCTGATTGTTCAAATAAAAGGAATTGTTGTTGCGAGGACTTACACTGAGTTACAGTTAAACTTCCAGAAATTGCTTAGTAATATAAAGAAAACAGACGGCATGGAGGTATCTTCACAAAAGGTTGATTTGATTAGTAAAGATTTTTCTATCGAAGTAAAATGGAAAATATGATGACCTATTTGCCAGAGGTATATAAAAAGCTCAAAAAATTGTTTGTTTATTATATAGTTTCGGGGATTATTTTCACACTGGTAATATCATGTGCGATTATGATTAAAAAATATACCAACTCTCTTTATGAAACATACGACAGGCTGCTGGAATTTAATATAAGATATTTAAAGATAAAGAGTGCAATCAAGGACGTTGACGAATCAATAAAGACTATAAAGATGTTGTTACCAGCAAACCTTGATGCCCATTCACCCGAGGAATTTATCCTCATAACCCTTGACGATTTAAAGTCCAGGATGGATAAGGCCTATGTGACTGTTACTAACATTGAGGATAAAGGAAATGAAATCCAATTACCGGTAAATATAAAAGGGCCATTGAGGGATTATACGACTATGGTGAACCAGGTTGGCTATTTACAATCTTTAAAATTCCCTTTTTTTGTTATTAATGGAATAAAGATATCAAAAAGTGATGTACAGGCTAAATCCCTCACAACGTTTGAGATTGCAGGTGTCCTTAAATTCCCTAAGACAGGTTCACAAACAACAGAGACTATGGGTCAAAGAGCGCGTGGTAAGCTATAATGTATAGGAAATTTATCACACTTATCGTATCTTCAATTATAATAATAACCGTCATTCTTATCGGCCTATCCTTCGTGAAATTTAAACTATCCCTTTCCCCAGGGGAAATGAGTATTTTACATTTCTCCTATGAAAAGGTTAAAATTGCAGAGCGGCAACCATTTACGGCGACTGCCCTTAGAAGTCCAATCGATGTTACATTTCCTTCCAAGGAGGGCTATCCAGATGTCCTGCTTTCCGAAATTGCTCCTGCTGCCAAAGCCGAAGAACAAAATGTTTCATTTATCCTGATAAAGGGTGGAAAGAAGATTGCCATAATAAATAATGTGGTTGTCAGGGAGGGAGATTCTATTAATCTTGGTAAGGTCGCAAAGATAGAAAAGGGAGGGGTATTAATCAAAAATAAGGAGGGTGAACAGTGGCTAAAGATAAATTAACTATAAAAAGGCTGTTTTTAGCCTTCAGTGGCCTCATCTGTATTTTTATGTTAGGTTCCTGTGCCTCTACAGGTTTAAAGAGAGAGGTCCAGATCCCGAAAGAGTTAAAGCAGCCAAAGGTAGAGGAAGTAAAACCTCCAGAACTGAAGATCCCTGAGTTTGCACCTGCCACTGAGGATATTTCCCCTTTAAAAACACGAATAGTTGATATAGTTGCAAGAAATACCCCTTTAAGAGATGTGCTCCATGTAATTGCTGATGCAACGAGCCTCAACCTTGTTATGGAAAAGGGGGTTACTCCTGAAACTCCTGTAACAATCACCTTAAAAAATGTTACTGCAGATGATGCATTGCACACAATCCTCTCGTCTGTAAATTATTTTTACACGGCAAAGAATAACATGCTTTTGGTCAAGGCCGTTGATACAAGGATATTTGAACTTGGTTTCCCTTCAGTAATTCAGAACTATAATGTGGAGGTTGGTGGAGATATATTTGGAGGGGTAACCGGTGACCTCACGCAGACAGGTGGTGGCGGAGGCGGTGGTGGAGGCGGCGGAGGAAGTACAGGTATAAAGGGCAATATAACACAAACCTTAAAAGCCGATGAGGCAGCCTTTAACTTCTGGCAGGCTGTTGAAAAATCACTTGGGAGTATTCTTGGTCAGACAGGTGGAGGAGCAGGTGGCCAGGCAGGTGGGGAAAGCATTGGTGGAGAATACTTTACAGTAAACAGGGTAACAGGCACTATAATGGTAGTGGCATCCAGAAGAAATCTTGAGAGGGTTGAACAATATGTAAATACATTAAAAAAGGTCATGGGCAGACAGGTCCTGATCGAGGCAAAGGTCATAGAGGTAACCCTTTCAGAAGGATTCCAGTTTGGCATTGATTGGACTTTAGTACAGAGAAACCTTAACCTGACAGATACGAGAACGACGAGTTCGTTCACTTATGGTACGAGTGGTTTTAATACAGTGGCTCCTATAACCACAGGGGGTCCTGTTTTTACTATAACAGGTGCGCCGAGCTTTGGGGGCAGGCGGGCAGATTTGAATTTTGTTATGAATGCATTAGAACAACAGGGGGAGTTACGGATACTCTCTAATCCAAGAATTAACATGATGAATGGGCAAACAGCCCTCCTCATTGTTGGAAGGAATGAAAGCTACATAAGAAAGGTAGAAACCACAACCTCGCAGGGTACACCGCCAATCACCACCTTCACTGTTGACACAGGGAGCGTTCTTTCAGGGATTACCATAGGGATAGTACCTTATATAAATGAACAGGGAGAAATCTCTCTCACGATAACGCCGATAATTGCGGAGCGGGTCAGCTTTGATTCAAAAAATATTGGGGCAGTAGGAAATCAAGTAGAAATAAAACTCCCCACAGTTGACCTGAGAGAGTTGAGTACAACCGTGAAGGTCAGAGAGGGTCAAACAGTTGTGATTGGTGGACTTATCAAAAAGTCGGAGAAGCTTACAGACAGTCAGGTACCATTCCTTGGGAATGTGCCTCTTATAGGATACCTGTTCAAAAGCAGGGATAAAACAGAGATCAAGACAGAACTTGTAATAGCTTTGCAACCATTATTATTGTGAAGTAAGATAAAACTAAAGGAATCGGGATTATGTCTACCTTCAGGCTGGGAGATATACTTAAGACAAAGGGGTTGATCAGTGATAATCAACTTAAGATCTCTTTAGTGCACCAAAAGGTTACCGGTGAACTGCTTGGAGACATTTTTGTCCGGTTGGGGTTTATCACATCAAAAGAACTTGGCCAGACACTTGCAGAACAGTTTAAAATAGAGTTTATAGACCTCAGTGAATACCCTATCTCTGAAGATGCACTAAAAATGATACCGAAGGATATTGCTGAAAGGGAAGAATTTATACCAATTGAGATTGAAAATGGGAAGATGAACATAGGTGTAACTAATCCGAGTAACATTGGAGCAGTTGACAAAGTTGTAAACATTACAAAGGATTATCCAAAGGTCTTTCTTGTAGACCCTGATAGTTTTCATGATGCCCTGGAAAGTAGTTACTATTTCCTTGAAAACCCTATTCAGGAGCGTATGGATAGTATCATAAAGGAAATGGGTAAAACAGGGACTGTAACGGGGACCCAGATAGCATCACTCACAGAATTGATAATTATGAGTGGTATCAGGGAAAAGGCAACTGATGTCCACATTAATCCATCATCTGATGTAACCAATGTTTTTTACAGGATTGACGGGGTACTGCAGCATCGATATTCTTTTCAAAAATTAACCCATGGTGGGGTGGTATCGAGAATTAAGATTATGTCCCAGATTGATATCGCAGAGACAAGGTTACCGCAGGATGGTTCATTTACCTTCCCTTTTCTGGATAAGTTTTACGACATCCGTGTATCTACAGTCCCAACTATATACGGCGAGAATGTTGTAATGAGGATACTCGCAGGAACCGGGTATCTGCTGAGTATAGATAAGCTTGGATTTGATAGTGCAGGTACAGAAAAGGTAAAAGATTTATTTCAAAAGCCTTACGGGATTATCCTTATCGCCGGTCCCACAGGTAG
>JAPLKF010000085.1 GCA_026388215.1 Pseudomonadota bacterium
CAACGCTCTCGTGTCCTATTGGACATGAGGGAGAGTACAGAGACCCGAATACTGTGAAGGTTGTCCTTGACAGGCTGGGATTTGCCCTCTACTTTTCCCGCTCACCCATACCCTATATAAAGGCAAATGACCAATCACCAAGCACCAATCACCAAGCACCAAGCACCAAGCACCAAGCACCAAGCACCAAGCACCAATCGATCCTTTTCAAGCATATAGGTATTTACGGGTATTCGAGGTCCTTTCTTGAAAAATTCGTCAATATGGAGAAGGGGGTGCTCGAGGAGGCAGAATCCCTCGAACAATTGAGGGTACTTGAAAACGGCTATAAAATAAAGGTTCTGGTAACAGTATACGATGGTTTTGGAATAGACACAGAAGAAGACCTTGAGAGATTTGCCAAGATACAAGTCAAATAACCAATAACCAAATCTCAAGTTCCAGAGGAAATAAGAATAACCAATAACCAAATTACAAATTACAAACAATTGAAACATCTGGTTATTGAATATTGGTAATTGAATAACGATACAAGGGTATAGGGTGTAGGAGACTCTATGCTCTCCGCTCTCAGCTCTGTGCTTAAGTCACTCACCACTAACCACTAATCACTATTCACTGCTTTTGTGGTGCCGGAGGCGGGGCTTGAACCCGCACAGAGCTTAGCTCCACCGGATTTTGAGTCCGGCGCGTCTGCCAGTTCCACCACTCCGGCTTACGGTAAGAGAATAACAAAAGCGCTACCGCATGTCAATTCAAACTGCAATTCAGACATTAGACATCAGACATTAGTCTTCAGACTTTTCTATGTAAGAAATTAGCCCTTGGAGTATCCTCAAACCCTCCTGACCTTTTGTGTCAAAAGTTCTTCATATTCATTGGTGTCTATTTGCCAGGCCTTTATTTTTGTGTAATCTCTCCATTCCCTTCCACTAAGTCTAATGTCTGATGTCTATGGTCTACTGTCTGAATCACAGCCTTGTTTAATGTTCAGTAATCACTTAAGCATATAGATGATCGCTTCGCTCGGACGAGCGATCTCCCCCATTCACAAGTGGGGTACCCGGCGGGCTACAGCATTCTCTTCAAGGCTTCGATGAACTGTATATTCTCATCCATCTTTCCAATAGTCACCCTGATATAATCAGGAAGGCCGTATGCCCCCATCCATCTTATTAGAATCTTCTCTTCAAAAAGCTTCTTTGAAAGGGCCTCTGCCTGTTTCCCGATCTTCACAAGAACAAAATTCGATTCTGTTGGAATGAATTTTAGAAAGAGCTCCCCCAATGTTTTGTAAAAAAACCTCTTCCCCTTTTTATTGTTATCCAGCACCCTCTTCAGATATGCTTCATCCATCAATGCCGCCTTTGCCCCTACCAGTGCTATCATATTGATACTGAAAGGTTGTTTTGTCCTTTCAAGAAAAGAGATCAAGGACTCCCCCCCGATCCCATAACCAACCCTTAGACCCGCAAGCCCATATGCCTTTGAGAATGTTTTCAGCACCAGAACCGGAAAATCATTCACAAGCTCAACAGAACGGGGAAACTTTTTACTCTCCACAAACTCTCCATATGCTTCATCCACAACAACCAGTATATCAGGCGGTATTTCGCTTAAAAAGAGTTTAAATGCCTTCTCCTCAAAAATTGTTCCCGTTGGGTTGAGGGGGTTATTCAAGAAAACCAATCTCGTCCTTTCGTCTATCTGTTTCTCTACGGCCTTTAAATCTACCTTCATATCTACAAGCGGAACACTGCATATCTCATATCCATAGATCATCGATGCTATCTTGTAAAATGCAAAAGAAGGTTCAGGGATGAGAACCTTATTTCTTTTCTCATGCTTCATGGCCTTCAAGGACATCTCTATAAGCTCATTAGAACCATTTCCAATAATCACCTGTTCCGGTCTTGCCACAAACCTTTCAGCAATTGCTATCTTCAGCTCAGGCTCTCCGCCAGGATATCTATTCATATTGAAGAGGGAATCAAGGATCTTCGAAAACACTTCAGGGGATGGTGGAAACGGGTTTTCATTGGAAGATAGTCTTATCCATCCCTCATCCATGCCATATGCCATAGCCCTTGGGTAATAGGGTATCCCCTTTATACTGTCACTGATAGACAGCTTCATGCCTTAACCCCTGTAACCTTTCCAACAAGTTCAATGGCATTTCTCTGCATCATATAAAAATCCTCTGCGGAAAGACCTGCCCCTAATACAACCCTCCTTGCCTGCTCCTCGCTCATCAAATCGGACGGACTGTGAGAATCCGTATTGAATATAAGGCTGGCACCCACCTTTTTTGCCATCTTCCCAACATGACCATTTGCAAGTGAATGACCCCTCCTTCCGCTTATCTCCAAAAGGACGTTTTTCTCTTTTGCAAGCATCGCATCCTCTTCAGATATAATGCCAGGATGGGCAAGTATATCTGCACCACCTTCTATCGCCTCTCTATTTGTCCCTTCTTCCACCGGTTCAGCAATTGTTTCCCCATGGACCACAACATAGAATATACCGAGTTTCCTTGCAAGGGCGATCATCTCCCTTATAAGCCCCTTTGGCATATGGGTAATCTCTATCCCTGGAAGAATCGTTATATCCCCATAATAGTCCATCTTTTCACTGATTTTTAGAATGGATTGGACAACCCTTTCTATGTTTGTAATATCCACGTGGTCTGAGATACCGATGATTCTGTACCCTTTTACCTTTGCCCTCCTTGCCAGTTCAGAAGGCAGGAGTTCACCATCGCTTAATAGGGAGTGTGTATGGAGGTCTATCATACCTATCTCTGTATATAAACTATAAAAACCAAAGCTACATTTTATATTTGCCAAAATCATCAGGGGAGAGGTTTTCAAGAATGTCCTCCCATTCACCTGTATCCGTTACCACTTTATCACCTTTCTGTGAAAGATCAACCTTCGCAGATTTCTTTATCACACTCTCTTCCACGAATATGGACGCACCGGTTCTGAGTGCAATGGCTATGGCATCACTCGGTCTTGAGTCTATCACAAGCCTCTTATTATCTACATCTAAATGTATCAATGCATAGTATGTGTTGTCCTTAAGGTCGTTAATTTCTATCTTTATAACCTTTACACCCAGATTATCGAGTAAATTTTTTAAAAGGTCATGGGTCATAGGCCTTGGGGTCTGGATATTTTCTATGGCTGTTGCAATGCTCGATGCCTCAAGAAGACCAATCCAGATAGGGAGAACATCCTTTTCTTCGAGGTCTTTGAGGATCACTACTGGAGTATTGGTGAAAGGATCGACAGTGATACCTGCAACCTTCATCTCCTTCAGCATTTTATACCTCCTTAATCTCAGGCTTTTCGCCTTTCAGAGAATTAGCATAGCCCTTTACTATTTCGACTTCAACAAATTTACCTATCATATCCCTGTCACCTTTGAAATTCACAATTTTATTTGTTCTTGTCCTGCCCGTTAAATCCTCCTCAGAGTTTTTGCTCGTCCCTTCCACCAGAACATCTACCCTTTTATCTTCCATCTCCCTATTTTTATTAAGGGTTATTGATTTTTGAACACCCTGTAAATAGCGGAGCCTCTCTTTTGCCACCTCTCTTGGCACAACATCCTTTAGTGTGGAGGCAACGGTATACTTTCTTGGAGAATACACAAAAGAAAATATGCCATCAAACCCTACGTCTTTTATAAGGTTCATGGTTTTTGCAAAATCCTCTTCATCCTCCCCTGAAAAACCCACAATACAATCTGCGGTAATAGAGATGTCTTTACATCTATCCCTTAGAAGCCCTATCTTCTCAATATATTCTTGAGCAGTATAGCCCCTGTTCATACGCTTAAGCACCTTATCAGAGCCTGATTGAAAGGGCAAATGTATATGCTCGCAAAGTTTCTCAAGCCTGCCAAAACAGTCAATAAGTTCAAACGAGATATCCTTAGGATGAGAAGTAACAAATCTAATCCTCTTTATGCCTTGAATCCTGTTTATTGCCTCCAATATTTGTGGAAAGGAGATATCATCCCTTCCCCTGTTATAAGAATTTACATTTTGCCCGAGGAGGATTACCTCTCTCACGCCTTCACTCGCAAGGTCTTCAATTTCCTTTAACACATCTTTACTCTCCCTGCTCTCCTCCCTTCCCCTTACATATGGCACCACGCAATAACTACAGAAATTGTTGCATCCCTTCATAATTGTCACACATGTCTTAACCTTGCCATCTATATTCTTCGGTTTTATGAAAAGGGAAGTACTACATCCATTCTCTGAAAAATCAAAGAATTGCCTTCTTTTTGATGCCTCTTCGATGGCTTCTTTTATTTTATGGATGTTTGAAGGCCCCAGGGAAAAATCAATAAACGGTAACCTTTCCTTTATACTATCCTTCTCCATCTGTGCTACACAACCTGTGACACCAAGAAGCATGTTTCTTCTCTTCTTTATACCCTTAAGCCTACCCATAAGGCTGTAAAACTTCTGTTCCGCCTTTTCTCTTACACAACATGTATTCACAATAACAATATCAGCATCCTTCACATTTTGAATATGCTCAAAACCATTATTTACGAGAAGATACGCCATTTTCTCCGTATCATGTTCATTCATCTGGCATCCAAACGTTTCTATACAGAATTTCATCGCCCCTGCTTTTATTTTCATCTCACCTTGAACCTTGTTTCAGGGGTTCGTCTATCAGCTTTGATAATAGATAATGTGGTTTTCATAAAGGCCCCCTAAAATATTTTTTATAATTGTTTATTGAATGACTACTTGTCATATCCAGGTCTAATGGGGTAATTGAAACGTAGCCCTTTTCTATCGCATAAAAATCTGTGCCATCTATCAGTTCGTAATTTTCTCCATTTCCTCCTATCCAGTAATATTTCCCACCCCTCGGGTCAACTCGCTCTATCACCGTATCATTATATATCCTTTTGCCGAGTCTTGTCACCATAAAACCTTTCATATCCTTGTATGGCATGTTAGGAATGTTGACATTTAAAAAGGTGTCGTGCAAAAACGGGTTAGTGGATACAATTTCAATAATTTTTTCAATAACCTGCGTTGCCTCATGGAAAAGAAACTCATTTCTTGCACTGATAGAAACAGCCATGGAAGGCACATCCAAAAATGCCCCCTCTTTTGCTGCAGCTACAGTTCCTGAATAGTTCACATCCTGACCCATGTTGGGTCCAGTATTTAAACCGGAAATAATAAAATCAGGCTTCTTTTCAAGTAAAATCCTCACTGCAAGAAAAACACAATCAGCAGGCGTCCCGTTTGTAGAAAAGATATTGCCATTATGGAGGGTGATGGCGTGTCCGACACATGTTCTTTCTCTCTCCGGTGCAACAACGTATACCTCATGCCTTTTCAAGAGATTATCCCTCAAGGTCATAAGCCCTTCAGAGTGTATTCCGTCATCATTTGTAAGAAGGATAAGCATTAAATCACCGTATTTTAAACAGCAATCAGCATTCAGTTATTAGCCGTGAATTATGAACCAT
>JAPLKF010000086.1 GCA_026388215.1 Pseudomonadota bacterium
AAAAATGGCAAAGAAAGTGATAGGTATAGACCTTGGAACCACCAACTCTGTAGTAGCTATAATGGAAGGTGGTGACCCGAAGGTTATAATCAATGAAGAGGGTAACAGGCTTACACCAAGTGTTGTAGCCTTCACAAAGGATGGGGAGATACTTGTGGGACAGACTGCAAAAAGACAGGCTATTACAAACCCTGAAAATACAATATTTTCAATAAAGAGGTTTATGGGGAGAAGATACAATGAGGTCCAGGGAGAAATAAAAACCGTGCCCTATAAGGTAATAAGCGATCAGGAAGGAAATGTCAGGGTGGAGGTGAGGGGCAAACAGTATACCCCTCAGGAAATTTCCGCCTTTGTGCTTCAAAAATTGAGAAAGTCGGCCGAGGCCTACCTCGGCCGGACAATAGAGGATGCGGTAGTTACGGTACCTGCATACTTTAACGACTCCCAGAGACAGGCTACGAAGGATGCAGGAAGGATTGCAGGTTTGAATGTTCTCCGCATTATCAATGAACCAACAGCATCTGCCCTTGCGTATGGACTTGACAAAAAGAAGGATGAGACGATAGCGGTATATGACTTCGGTGGAGGTACATTTGATATCTCAATACTGGAGGTTGGTGATAATGTTGTTGAGGTTAAGTCTACGAACGGTGATACCCATCTTGGCGGCGATGATATAGACCAGAAGGTGATAGACTGGATCGTAACCGAGTTCAAGAAGGATCAGGGTATTGACCTTTCACAGGATAAGATGGCATTACAGAGATTGAAAGAGGCTGCAGAAAGGGCAAAGATAGAACTATCAACGGCAATCGAAACAGAGATAAACCTTCCCTTTATCACTGCGGACAGCGCGGGCCCAAAGCATCTCAACATGAAGCTTAGAAGGGCAGAGCTCGAGAGGCTTGCCGATGATATTATGCAGAGGTCTGTTGAACCATGTAGAATGGCATTGGAAGACGCAAAACTGAGTTCCAGTAAAATAGATGAGGTTGTGCTGGTAGGTGGTTCAACAAGAATACCGAAGGTACAGGAAATCGTTAAGAACTTCTTTGGTAAAGAACCCCATAAAGGTGTGAATCCGGATGAGGTGGTGGCACTTGGTGCGGCAGTTCAGGCAGGCGTACTGGCAGGCGAGGTAAAAGATGTGCTGCTTCTTGATGTGACGCCCCTTTCCCTTGGTATAGAGACCCTCGGTGGTGTCATGACAAAGATTATAGAGAGAAACACGACAATCCCTACAAAGAAGAGCCAGATATTTACTACTGCTGAAGATAGTCAGACGAGTGTTGAGATACATGTGTTGCAGGGTGAAAGGGAGCTTGCGAGAGATAGCAGGACCCTCGGCAGGTTTCATCTAATAGGCCTACCCCCTGCACCGAGGGGCATGCCGCAGATAGAAGTTACCTTCGATATAGATGCGAATGGCATACTCCATGTATCTGCGAAAGACCTTGCGACAGGAAAGGAACAAAATATTACTATAACAGCATCTACCGGGTTGAATGAGCAAGAGATACAGAAGATGGTAAAGGATTCGGAGGTACATGCTGAAGAGGACAGGAAGAAAAAACAGGAAATTGAGTTGAGGAACCAGCTCGATAATCTTGTCTATACAACGGAGAAGACATTGAATGAAAATAAAGATAAATTAGGAAGTGATGATATAAAGAATATGGAGGATGCTCTGACCCCGGCAAAAGATGCGTTAAAAAGTGGAGAGTCTGAGAGGATTAAGGGGGCGCTGGACGACCTCACAAAGGCTTCCCACAAGCTTGCAGAGGTCTTATATAGAAAGACTGCTGAGTCTACATCAAAAGGACCTGGACCCGAGGAGGGGAAACCCCGGGGAGGTACAAAAGGGGATGATGATGTGGTTGACGCTGAATTTGAAGATGTGAAGAAATAGGGGGAATGAATGGTAATTGGTTTACGGAACGATAAGAGCATAAAAGACAGACTTTTTATCCCCGCAGAGGTTCCAATATTACCTCTTCGTGGAACTGTTGCCTATCCTGACCTTGTAATGCCGCTTATCGTAGGAAGGGAAAAGTCTATAAGGCTTGTTGATGATGCGATGAACGGGGACAAAATTATAGGCATTATCACGCAAAAGAATCCGGATATTGAAGAACCCAATATTGAGGATCTCTATACTATTGGAACGGTTGCTACAGTCATGAAAATGGTTAAAATGGTTGATGGAAGCCAGAGGATTGTGATCCAGGGTTTATGCAGATTTAAACTTATAGAATTTACACAGAGAGAACCCAACCTTAAGGCAAAGATTTTGCCTATCTTTGAGGATTATCAGAAGGATATAGAGATAGATGCAATGTACATTAATCTGAAAACCCTCTATAAGAAGGCAGTAGAGATGGCACCCTATCTCTCATCTGAACTTGCACAGATTGCAACGAAGATTGAGAGCCCCGGGAATCTTGCAGACCTCATTGCCTCTACTATAAATATCGGTGTTACTGAAAAGCAGGAGATCCTTGGGAAGTTAGATTTGAATGAAAGGCTAAAAAAGGTCACTATCCTGTTAAACAGGGAGGTGGAAACCCTTGAGCTGAGCAGCAGGATTCAGTCCCATGTGAAAGAGGGGATTGATAAGACCCAGAGGGAATATTACCTGAGGGAACAGCTGAAGGCGATACAAAAAGAGCTCGGTGAAACAGATGACAGATATACAGAGATAGAGGAATTGAGAAAGAAGATCTTTGATGCGAAAATGCCATCCGATGTGCATAAGGTTGCGGAGAAGGAGCTTGACAGACTCTCAAAGATGAGCACAATGTCTGCAGAGTATACCGTCTCAAGGACGTATATTGATTGGCTTACAGAACTTCCCTGGTCAAAAGCAACGGAAGACAACCTGAATATAAAGGATGCAAACAGGATTCTCAATGAGGACCATTATGACCTTGAAAGGGTGAAGAAGAGAATCCTTGAATATCTTGCGGTAAGAAAACTGAAGTCGGATATGAAAGGCCCGATACTATGCTTTGTTGGTCCTCCCGGGGTAGGGAAGACATCTCTCGGCAGGTCTATTGCGAGGGCCCTTGGAAGAAAGTTTATGAGGATATCCCTTGGCGGCATAAGGGATGAGGCAGAGATCAGGGGACACAGAAGGACTTACGTGGGGGCTTTACCAGGGAGAATTGTACAGGGCATTAAAAAGACAGGCTCTAATAACCCTGTTTTCATGCTCGACGAGGTGGATAAGATAGGGATGGACTTCAGGGGAGACCCATCGAGTGCATTACTCGAGGTACTGGACCCGGAACAGAACTTCTCCTTCAGTGACCATTACCTTGAGGTATCTTTTGACCTTTCCAAGGTGATGTTCATCGCAACGGCAAATATGCTTGACCCTGTCCCACCTTCCCTGAAAGACAGGATGGAGGTACTTGAACTCCCTGGCTATACAGAGGAAGAGAAGTTGATGATAGCCAAGCAGTTTCTCATTCCAAAGGAACGTTTTGAACACGGGCTGAATGAGGAGCAGATTGAATTTGATGATGAGGGTTTGAGGGTTATTATTTGCTCATATACGAGGGAATCAGGGGTAAGAAATCTTGAAAGGGAGATCGCAGCCATCTGCAGGGCAGTAGCAAAGGATGTTGCAGAGGGTAAAACAGAGAAACAGTTAGTAACAGCGGATAGCATTCATGGATACCTTGGACCGATAAAATACTTTTCTGAGATAGCGGAAAGGACAAAATACTCTGGTGTTGCAACAGGCCTTGCATGGACACCAACCGGTGGTGATATTCTTTTCATAGAGTCTACAAAGATGAGAGGAAAGGGGAATCTCTCACTCACAGGCCAGCTTGGTGATGTGATGAAGGAGTCAGCCCAGGCCGCTTTAAGCTATATAAGAAGTAAGGCAGCTGATTACAATATTACCGAGGATTTCTTTGAAAAGAATGACATCCATGTCCATGTCCCGCAGGGTGCAATCCCTAAGGATGGACCGTCTGCCGGTATTACGATGCTTGTTTCCCTTGTTTCAATGCTCACGGACAAGCATGTCAGGAATGATGTGGCGATGACAGGTGAGATTACGCTGAGAGGCCTTGTGCTACCTGTTGGTGGTATAAAGGAGAAGGTCCTTGCGGCGAAGAGGGCAGGGATAAGAAATGTAATATTGCCGAAGTTTAATGAGAAAGACCTTGAGGAGGTTCCTGAGAGTATAAAGAGTAACATGGAGTTCATGTTCATAGAGAAGATGGATGAAGCGGTAGAGATCTGCTTATCGTAATTGCAGCTATAAGCTGGCAGTTAACAGTTTTCAAATAAATTGTCCAAGGGGCCGTAAAACTCTTTCGTTCGTGCTCCGCTGTGCGCGCCTTACCCACTACATGACCCGCTCTCACTCAATGTGTGAACTCGTCGTTTCTCCTCAGACAGCACACATTGCCCTTCGGGACGCTCATGCGTGTCAAAGTGGGTTCCCAAGTCGTACTTCGATGTCGCACTCACGCAAAGTTTTCCGGCTTGAAGGAACCGCAAAGTTCTTCCAGATAGTGATGTTTGCGTCCCCTCGCTAATTAACCTTAAATAACGTCTATCCTGTCATTCAGCATTCTTGTATATTTTGTCATAATAACCAGATAGACCAGAGAGACGTATGCCTTTGGCGTAAAAGATGAAGTGGTTCTTGCTGCTTACTGCCTACTCCTTACCGCCCACTGCTTACTCCCTACCCCTTACTCCCTACTGTCTACTGTTTTTCACGGTGCCAGTTGCACTTGGTCTTTGAATTTTTTTAGGAGGACCTTTGACAAAGCATCGGCGGATTCCTGACTTTCAAACTCTACCATCAGTTCGCCATTGTCACCCACAACCAGCCTGCCGTGCTTTTTCACTACCTCGGCTATTGCAACCGGTTCTACTGTCCACCAGCCACGGGTCCGCCGGAGTAACTCTTCGCCCTTAAGCGGCTGAGGGGTAACAAGGTCGATTGTACGGAACCATGCAGTCCAGCCAATCTGGGCAGGCACTTTAAGTACAGGGCTAACCGGGTCATGATAAATTCGGCAGCGGCCGAAAAGACGTAGACGTATCACTTAAGCACCTCCTTGACAATTCCGGCAATTTTTTCGTGAGCAGGCAGTATATCAACAGGGACATTTATACGATTTGCAGAGAGCGTACGGGCAAGGCAATGTATGTAAAGGATGGCTATTTCTTCTTCATTCGTAGCGATGCCCCTATTTACTGCAAGCACCCATGCCTTCTCAAATGACTTAAGGGCTGCATCCCGTATGCGGCTAAGCCTGTAATCAAATGGTGAAACATTCAAACGCTCGAGCAATTCCCCCTGTAGAGCATCAATACGGGCAAATACCTGCCGTAAATATCTGACCTGCGGGTCTTTACCCCACTCATCTACCTCAGGCATTAAACCTCCCATAAAGAGTGTCAAGTGGTGAGTGTAGATGCCAATGTTTTTCCTAACACTATTCGCTTAACACTATTAATCCTATCAAGCCTATATCTCTGTGTCAACGCCCTTTTTCCTTTACAACAAAAGCGATATTGGATAAAATCATTTGCAGGAAAAGATGGCTCATAGAAGGTTACTGATAAATCTTACAATCTTATTGGTTTTTGTAACCATTACCTCCCTTTTTGCAAATGATGTTTCATTCCTTTCCTTTGGCACAGGCAAGACTAAGGTAAGGTTATATACGGATTATTTCTGCGGTCCATGCAGGGACCTGGAGCCCAAGATAGAGGGTATGATTATTGAACTGGTGAAAAGAAACGTCATAGACCTGACATTCATCGATGCCCCTTTCCACAGAGATTCTGCTTTTTACGCAAGGTATTTTCTATTCGTTTTAAATGAGAAAAAGGAGTTTAAATACATCCTTGCCGCACGGGCTGCCCTTTTTGAAGCTGCCAGGGAAAAGATAGCTGAAAAGGAAAAGCTGGAGGAATTTCTCAGGAAAAAGGGTATAAAGTTTAAGCCCTTTGATGCGAGGCATGTATTCAATGTTTTATCAGGTTATTTAAGAGAAGATAAAATCAATTCAACACCTACCTGTGTCATATATAGTGGGGACAAGAAAGAGACATTCACCGGAGCCACGAATATCATAAAGGCCCTTGAAAATCTGAGGAGGGTTTCTCAGTTATCAGGAGGTTGATATGGATTCTCAGGAAATGAAGAAAAGGGAGATTCTAAAGACATCAAAGGTGATTACCATTGTCGGCCTTTCGCCGGATGTAGAAAAACCGAGTAATGTGGTTGCAAATTACTTAATAAAGGCGGGCTACGAGATTATACCTGTGAACCCTCAATACGATGAAATCTTAGGAGTGAAATCGTATAAGTCTCTGTCGGACATACCCAAAAAGATTGATATAGTAGACATTTTCATGAGGGCAGAAAGGGTATTGCCGATTGTAGAGGAAGCTATCAGGATTAAGCCGAAGTGTATATGGTTGCAGCTAGGTATTGTAAATGAAGAGGCAAAAAACCTTGCCGAAAGGCACGGCATCCCCTTTTTTATGGATGTGTGTATAAAACAGGAACACGCAAGGCTCATGGTATATCAATAACCAATAACCAAATTACAATGACCAAGCATATAAAATTACCAATAACCAAAATAGAATACAATAACCAATTACCAAGTACCAACATCCAAACAGGTTCCTCTCTGGAACTTGAGATTTGGTTATTGATAATTGAATTATTTTGGAACTTGAAAAATTGGTTGTTGGAATTTATCTGGTCATTGGTGCTTGGTTATTGGATATTGGTGATTAAAGGAAATGCGCCCGAAAGGATTTGAACCTTCGGCCTCAGCGTCCGGAGCGCTGCGCTCTATCCAACTGAGCTACGGGCGCAATATATTTTTACTCAATCTCAAACTTAATGCTTTACACCCTGTTAGCATTTTTATAGAATATAGCACATTCATAGGTATTTGAAAACTGTGATTTAGATAGTAGACTATGGACATAAGGCAATAGACATTAGACTATAGACTTCAGACAACAGAAGGGAATGGGTAGAGATTACAAAAAAATAAAGGCCTGGCAAATAGCAGATGAATTAGCTCTTTTGGTATATAAGTCTACGAAAAAATTTCCAAAGAGCGAGATTTGGGGGTTAACATCTCAGATGAGAAGAGCTGCTGTATCAGTACCAGCAAATATAGTAGAAGGTTCAGCCAGGAAAAACAGGAATGAATATTTGCAATTTTTATACATAGCTATATCATCGTTAGCAGAATTGAATTACTATATCAGGTTTACAAAGGAATTAGGATATTTAGACACCAATGAATATGAAGGACTATGGACAAAAGGTCAGGAGAGTTCGAGGATACTCCAAGGGCTAATTTCTTACATAGAAAAGTCTGATGTCTAAAGTCTTGAGTCCAGTGTCTGAATTGCAGATTTGAAAAAGGACAAATTTTAACATGAAGAAACCGCTCATACCTATCCTCATCGGCATCCTCATTACCTTTTTGTTTGCCACCTTTGCTGTGGTGAGGCTGGTTCCCTTTGAACGCCTTGAGCTTCTCCTTTATGACATCAGATACCACCTCCATGGCAGGATAAATCCGCCAGAAGAGGTTGTCATCGTCGGGATAGATGACAGGAGCCTTGAAAAGATTGGAAGATGGCCTTGGGAGAGAAAAAGGGTAGCCTCTATCGTAGACACCCTCAAAAATATGGGGGCAAAGGTAATTGTGATGGATATCATATTGAGTGAGCCTTCAAAGGGTGATGATATCCTCGCTAAGTCTATAAAGAGGGCAGGGAATGTCATCCTTCCCATTGTGTTTGACTTTAAAGGTGAAAAAAAGAAGGTAGAAGACGACATGCTCTTTGACAGCGCATTCCCCATGGTGAGAAAGATGGATTACCTGAAAATCTTTCCGCCTATCAGCGCCAATAGTGTATTACTGCCGCTCAAAAACCTCTCTAAGGGTGCGAAAACCCTCGGGTATATAAATATGTTCCCTGATAAGGACGGGATACTCAGGTGGGAGGTTACGGCTCTCGAATATGGTGGTGAGATATACCCGTCTATAGACCTGCAGGCAGTAAGGCTCTTCCTCGACCTGCCGATGGAAGCCATGATACTGAATGCAACCGAAGGTGTCCAGCTTGGTAAAAAATTTATCCCTACGGATTTCTGGGGAAGGACATTGATTCACTACTACGGGCCTGAAAGGACCTTTCCATACATTTCGGTACTGGATGTAATTGAAAAAAAGGTAGAGCCATCCCGGATAAAAGATAAGATTGTCCTCATAGGTGCAACAGCAGTTGGCATTTACGATTTAAGGGTTACACCAACATCCCCGGCCATGCCTGGTATTGAAAAACATGCGAGCGTAATCGCATCATTCCTCAAGAATGATTTTATATTAAAGGTTGCGAATATTACCAATGTCCTGATTGTCCTTATCTCCGGTAT
>JAPLKF010000087.1 GCA_026388215.1 Pseudomonadota bacterium
CCTTTGTCTTTGGCGTAATGGCACCCTCTATCAGTTCGGGGTCTATGTTCATGTCCTCTTTTTCGATATCAACGAATACCGGTTTCGCCCCTGTAAGTACAATAGAGCTTGCAGTAGCAAAGAATGTATAAGGTGTTGTGATTACCTCATCACCGTCCTTAATGCCTAAGGCCATGAGAGAAAGGATAAGCGCATCTGTTCCGTTTGCACATGATATCGCATAGGGGACACCAACATAGTTTGAAATGGTATTTTCCAGCTGGTCGCAATATTTCCCGAGAATCAGCCTCTGTTCTGATAGTATTTCCTTCAAATTATGCAATATGTCACTTTTTACCTTTGCGTATTGAGCCTTGAGATTTATTATGGGTATATTCATTTGAATGTCCTTAATGTGTATTGATTTAAGTATATCCGTACCGGATTGAAAGGATATTAGCATACTTTGAATGTCTTTCTCAATAATGGATTGAATTTTCGATAGTATTAAAGTTAGATTAAGACGTCATGGAGCGCTTTCAAAACATCAAAGGGAAGGCCTTTTTGTTTCTTATGTTGCTCTGGTTCTTATGGTTTATGAACTTTAGTGTAAGGACGATTTTTTCTCCCCTCATGCCACTCATTGAAGATGAGTTTGTTATAAGCCATGCGAGGGCAAGCAGCCTTTTTGGACTTACCTCTTTTGGTTATGGGATTTCTCTAATTCTTTCGGGGTTGTTCTCAGGATCGTTTGGTTACAAGAGATCGATAGTGGTATCAATGGTTGTCTCATCCTGTGTGCTTTTTTTAGTCCCCCATATAAAGGTGTTTTCTCTGCTATCACTTGTTGCTTTTGTGCTGGGTATGTGTACCGGCATTTATTTACCTTCTATTATCCCTCTTATAACAGAGTACTACGAAGAAAAATCGTGGGGTAAGGCTATTGCTATCCACGATACCGCAGCATCTTTAAGCATATTCAGTGCACCATTTATAGCCTTCTTCTTCCTGAAGTTTTTGCAATGGAGGGAAATTTTTAATGCCTTTGGTGTTGTTTTCATAATCTGTATTGTTGTATTTTCACTCAAATGCAGGGAGGTAAAAGTAAAGAAGGTAAGCGGTGATTCCATCAGAAGCCTTTTAGGAAGGAAGTCACTGTGGCTTATGGGGATAATCTGGATATTCATGGCAGGGGCAAATCTTGGTTTATATTTTGTGATTCCCTTATACCTTAACAAGGAGCTGTTCCTTGATATTGCATATGTAAATAAGATCTTTGGCATGTCAAGACTCGGAGGGGTTTTTGTTGCACTTATGGCAGGATTTATTGTTGATAGATTCAGCTTAAAGAAGATCACGTTCTTTTTTGTATTGATCTCCGGGATTCTTACACTCCTTATTACCCTCAGGGACGTGAGATTTATTGAGGTTTTTCTTTTCTTACAGGCAAGCGTTGCAATGGGTTTTTTCCCGGTTGGGCTTGTATCAATCTCAAGGGTGTTCGAAAAGGAACACCGGAGTATGGCAACCGGATTAATAGTGACACTTGCTACAATATTTGGTATGGGTATAACACCGTGTCTGCTCGGTCTATCAGGTGATTTTTTGAGTTTCAGATTCGGTATATTTTTATTTGGACTTTTGGTTATTCTATCGAGTGGAACCACGTATTTTTTAAAGGAACTCGATTAGCAGATTATAAGCGTTGAGTTCTTGCTGTTTTTTTAAATTACTGTTATTCTTAACCATATAGTGCATAGGTACTTTTCAGCATTCAGAGCATAACTTAAGTTAATCATAAAAGAGGCAACAGAAATGGATGAAGTCGAAAGATATGCAGAGATACAGACTTCCCTGATCAAGAAACTTAACGAGATCGGGATCGCCCTTTCTGCTGAAAAAAACCTTAGCCGCTTATTAGAAAATATAATTGAGGAGGCCCGGAACTTTTCAAATGCAGATGCTGGTACGCTCTACATTATGAACGAGGAAAATGATAGCCTTGAATTTGCTATAGTCCAGAATGATACAATGAAGATACGGATGGGCGGGACAGCAGGGCCCATTACATGGCCTCCTGTACCGTTAAAAATGGGCGGGAAGCCTAACTTTTCGAATGTTTCTTCCTATGTGGCGAATACAGGTAAAATTGTAAATATCCCTGATGTGTATGAGACAGAGGGCTTTGATTTTTCGGGAACAAAAAGGTTTGATTCAGGTACCAGCTATCGGTCAAAATCTATGCTCGTAATCCCCATGAAAAATAAAGAAAGTGAAATAATCGGCATATTGCAGCTCATCAATGCCCTTGATCCCATAACAAAAAGCCCCATCCCTTTTTCGCCTGAATATGTTGACTTGATTGCTTCTCTGGCCTCTCAGGCTGCAGTTGCTATAACAAATGTAAGATTATACAGAGACCTGGAGAATCTTTTTGAATCGTTTATCCAGACAATCGCTGCAGCTATTGATGAAAAGTCCCCATATACGGGTGGTCATATTCGCAGGGTTCAGGAGCTTACCATGGAGCTTGCGAAAAGGATGAATGAACAAACTGAAGGGCCTTTCAAAGACTTTCATCTGAATGAGGATGAGATACATGAGCTTAGTATGGCTGCATGGCTTCACGACATAGGGAAGATCGTTACACCTGAAAATGTGATTGACAAGTCAAAGAAGCTTGAAAAGGTTTTTGACCTAAATAATTTAATAGATACACGATATGAGGTTTTCAAGAGGGATATCAAGGTTAAGGCCCTTGAAGAGAAACTGACACTATGGGAAACAGGAAAGATAAGCCCGGAGGCCTTTAAAAGAATTGATGAAAAGGCAGAGGAGCAATATAACGCACTCGTTGAAGAAAAAAGATTTATCAGCACCTGTAATCAATCCGGTGAGTATATGGATGACGAAAAGATTGAAAGGCTCAAGGACATTGCCCAAAAAAAATGGAATTACGAAGGGCACGAAGCCCCTTGTCTCACAGAAGACGAACTTTACAACCTCTCTATAAAAAAAGGGTCCCTTACCCCGGAAGAGAGGAAGATCGTCGAAAACCATTCTCTGGTAACATTCAAGATGTTGAGCAAGTTGCCGTTTCCAAAAAAATTAAAGCGTGTCCTTAAGTACGCAGCTGCCCATCATGAGAAGCTGGATGGGACAGGGTATCCATTTGGAATAAAGGCGGAACAGTTACCTTACCCTGCAAGGATTATTGCCATTGCTGATATATTTGAGGCATTAACAGCTCAGGACCGTCCCTATAAAAAACCGATGTCAGTCTTAAGGGCGTTACAGGTCTTAGAATTTATCAAAAAAGATGGGCATATAGACGGGGATATCCTTGACCTTTTTATGAAAGAGAAGGTCTATGCTGATTATGCGAAACGGGAACTTGACCCGAACCAGATTGATTGCTGATGTCACCACTCGCCACTTGCCACT
>JAPLKF010000088.1 GCA_026388215.1 Pseudomonadota bacterium
AAATCTTAGCAATCATAAGCCACGCGGCATTGGAAAATCCAAGGGTCAAGGGGTCAAGGATTCGAGTGGTTTTAAGACGCTGGAACCCTTGAATCCTCGAACCCTCGAACCCTTCCACGTGGAAGACTACCAGTTGATGCAGCTTGGGCAATACGGTATTCAGGTCATAAAGAAAGAGATACAGCCAAGGCTGTCAAAAAGGGTGATAATCTATCCTGAAATGGGCTTTAAAAAGGCAAAATGGCATCATGAAAATTTTATAAAGCTCTACTGGCTCCTGAAATCGAAGAATGTTGATGTCTATATCCTTGAACCACTCAGTATAAAATTAGAGCTTAAAGAAAAAATATCCTTTCAGGAACTCTCTGATATCAGGGACTTTTTCAAAGGGGGTGGTATATTTGTTTCAAACGATTCGGGTATGGCCCATCTTGCAGGTATATGTGGTCTTTTTACAATCACTTTATTCACCGATTACGACCCTGAGATATGGCATCCAAGGGGCCATTATATCACACTACAACAAGGCGTAGACCAGATTAATGTGCCCACGATTGAGGCCAGGATAATCGAGCTGTTAGCTCATGGCTCATAGTTCATGGCTCCTTAAAAGAGTAAATGCTATTCTAAAAACCAATTAAACATTGTCTTCTCCAATTACTTGATGATAAAATTAATCCATGGCCTTTATCACAGATGTTTATTTAAGTGAGATACTCAAAAAGGATATCATCAACCAGTATGGAAGAAAGGTTGGCATTCTCTGGGACCTTGCAATTGTTCCTGGAACAAAATATCCCAGTGTAATCAAACTGATATTAAAAAGGGAAAAACAACTCCTCGAGGTTCCAATTGAAAGTCTTAATCTTTTTAATAGATTCGTAATAACCATCAACACTGTCGAAAAAACACTTAAATCTTACAAACATAAGGAAGGTGATATACTCATCAAAAAGCATATTCTCGATAAACAGATACTTGACGTAAATGGGGTAAAGGTTGTCAGGGTGAATGACCTGAGGCTTGGCGAAGGTGACGGTTCTATCTGTATCATTGGCATTGATGTAGGATTAAATGGAATTTTAAGAAGAATAGAGGGGGGACAGATAATTCAGAAAATCCTGTCACTTTTCAAAAAACCTATCAAAGAGCATATCATAGGCTGGAATTACCTCCAGACAATAGATCCAGACCTAAAGAATCTGACATTGAATGTAGCAAGAAAACAACTCGGGGAGCTCCACCCTTCAGATTTAGCCGAAATCTTAACTGAAATCCCGCCAGAAGAAGGAACAGCGCTTTTGTCATCCGTGGATGAAGAATTAGCAGGAGAGGCCCTTCACGAAGTCTCCATGGAGGTGAGAGAAAAAATCCTGAAAGAGATGGACAAAGAAATGATTTCTGACATACTCGAAGAGATGCCCCCGGACGAAGCTGCGGATATACTGGGAGACATGTCTGAAGAAAAATCCGAGGAGCTTCTTTCCCTTATGGAAAGCGAAGATGCAATGGAAGTAAAAGACCTGTTAAGTTATGAGGAAGATACTGCAGGTGGGCTTATGACAAGTGAGTTTCTTGATTTTTCACCCGATTTAACAGTTGATGAAGTGCTCACAAATATGAGGTTGCTTGCACCTGACCTCGAGTTTATATACTACATCTATGTGGTGGATAATGAAGACCGTCTCCTCGGTGTTTTAACACTCAAAAGGCTTCTGACAAGTCCCTTATCTGCGAAATTAGAAGAGATAATGACTAAAAACGTGAAACATGTGTACCTGGATACTGACCGAAAAGAGATCGCAGAAATCATATCAAAATATGATTTCATTGCCATTCCTGTCCTTGATGATGAAAAACATTTGAGGGGTGTCATTACTGTGGATGATATTTTTGACCTCCTTGTTCCAAACCCAACAAGGAGAAGAAAAAGAAAGGCATTCCAGTAGCCAATTTCCCAATAACCAAATTACAAATTCCAAATAAATTTCAATAATCAATATCCAAATACTAAACCTAAAAATTGGTTATTGGGAATTATTTGGAGCTTGGTTATTGGTAATTGGTTATTCATCCATTACACACACCATTTATTATGCTTTATTGAAAATAGAAATTTTATTTAAGTCCAAAAACAGATGGAAGGAAGGTAGACAGGGAAGGGAAAAGCATGGTTATTAGAAGGGCAACGAGCATAATGGCAACAAAAGGAATTACTGATTTAGAAATCCTTTCAAGGCTAATGTTTGCAATATTTGCAATCACATAAAGATTCACCGCTACAGGCGGTGTGATCTACCCGATGGCAAGGTTCAGGGTCATCACAACCCCAAACCAGATTGGATCCCATTGAAAATACTTCATTATGGGGATGAGAATGGGAAGAAAGACATAGTATATAGAGATGGCATCCATCAGCATCCCTGCAATAAAAAGCATGAAGTTTACAAGAAGGAGTATAATGAAAGGGTTTGAAGAGAGAGACAGGAGAGATGCCGAAGTCTTGTCCATTACCCCAAGGGTAGAGCCTGTCCACGAGAAAAGTCCGGCAAAGGCAACAATGAACATGACAACTGCTGAAGATAGAACAGCATCTCTGAATATCCCGTAAAGCATTTTAAGGGTAAGGGTTCTGTAAATAACAAGCCCTATAAAAAGTCCGTAGAAAACTGCCACAACTGCTGCTTCTGTCGCAGTAAAAACCCCACCATATATCCCGCTCAGGATCACAGCAGGGGCAAGGAGTCCCCAGATCGCTTCTTTGAACGCCTGCCATATCTCCTTCAGGGTTCCCCATCTTTCCCCTTTCCAGCCATATTTCCGTGCAATAAAATAAGAAGGGATTATAAGGAAAAGGGCGGTAATAATCCCTGGAATTACTCCCGCAGCAAAAAGGGCAGGTATAGAGGTGCTTGTAATAACCCCATATATAATGAATGCGATGCTCGGGGGTATCACAATCGCAAGAGAACCTGTAGCCGCTATAAGGGCTGATGTGTAACCTTTA
>JAPLKF010000089.1 GCA_026388215.1 Pseudomonadota bacterium
CTGGCTTTTCAGCCAATCCTTCGTTTGATCTTGTTGTTGAACCCCTCGGAGATAGCGGAGCTTATTTTTTTCCTTCTTGTGAAGATAGATGTGCATCAAGAATCAAATATTATTAACAAATGGTTTACTACATATTTTTTCTGTTTTTCTTAATGGTTACCGCATCATCTATAGCAAGAACAATTGCTTCATGCCAATCAATATAATCACCCACTTTATTTTCAACAATTCTTAGCTCTTTTTTTGAAGCCTGTCGTCCAAGATATTCTTCTGCAACATTCTGGATGTCTTCAATATTTATTGAGTAAATGATTTTAGAGGTATTCATATCAATCTCCCAGTAAAGTGTCACTATTTTTCAATGGCGGCTGTAACGAGCGAAGTAATCATCAATTTCCGGTCGTAATTCAATGCCAATTCTTTCGAAAATATCAAGCAACTGTTGATATGCTCCTTGTCCACCAAGGAAGTCCCAGAATTCTTCTGCCACTTTGAGTTCGTTTTGCAGGTCTAACATGCCTCGTATTGTCCATCGATTGTAAGGTTGTGGTTCATAAGGGTTGTAAGGGATTGCAATGAGTGATTGAATATTTGCTGTCTGGTCTATTGCAAGTGCTGCGGCGACCCATTCTAACAGTGTCCGCTTAAATTCTTTAAAACCGCCGGCATTCGGTTTTGCGGTCTTGAGGTCAAAGAGGTAGATTGTCCCATCATGGGCGACAAGTTTAATATCAACTTTAGTCAATTTGACGGTTCTCATTTCTCCTTGTCTGCAAACTGTTCTAAGTTTATCGATTTCCTCTGGTTTGTTCGGAGATGTATTGGCTGTTGCTAATCCGTCCATTATGTTTTGAATGGCCCTATGTGCCTCCAATGAAATTTTTGTTCCTGCTACTTGTTGTGACGCTGCATCTGCAAAGTTTGCTGATGCAAGGGCTAATGCAACAGGTTCAAATATGCTCGTACCGAAATTTGTGTTTAGAGAATGTATAAATGAATACAAAGCCAATCTGTCTTTTCCAAGCAACCGTGTATGAAATGGCATTGAGGCGGGTTCTGGATTATAGTTTTGAAATTTGTGCCTCAAGCTATTCCTGAGCACATTTTCAATTTGAGTAATTTGCTCTTGAGATAATGCCATCACTTCCTCTTTAAATGGAAAATAGTTTCCGAATATGCGCCTTTGTCTTTTTCGGTACGATTTAAAACTGGTCGTTTATATACATTGATAATTTGCATTCCTGCGTTTTCTGCAATCATTGGATACATATTGTATTTATCATTGGCTACCAGAAAAACATCATAGTCGTTAGCTAAAAACTTCTTACAGTTATTGAGCACGTCGGTTATTCCCTGAATATAGCTTTGTTTTGCTTCTCTTCCTTGTCCTTTAAAAAGGGGGCCTATTTCCAAATCGTCCTTACGTTCAAACCCAAAGAGGTCATAGGCATAGGCATGTTGTTCATGGTAGTCAATTAGTCCAACATATGGAGGACTTGAGAATATTCCTTTAATATATTGCCTTCGTGCTAATTCTGCAAATTCAGTATTTTTCTTTTCAAGTTCGTCAAAGATATCAATGGTGCGGCTGTCTCCGGCCATACAAACCTGAAAAGTCTGTGCCCGCAATCTGTTAAAATGTGAAAGACGTTTTAACGTATCTTTTGTATAGGTTTCCCACCATTTAAAAATTGAGAAAAGCGGCTTGCATACCTTACCATGTTTTGAACAATAGTAAGTTGTCGTAATGGGCTCGATTAATGTTGCTAAATCAGCGTGAGTTGTTGCTCTGCAAGAACGGATGGTTCTGCTCAAAATGACACTGATAATGTTTTTTGTATCTGTGTTTTTAACCTTTTTAATTTCATCAAACACAAATTGGATTTCATCTCTGATATGTTGGGAATACCATTTATCAAGAAAGGAATCGGCCTTGTCCTGTCTTGATTTGATTTTATATTGATTAACGAGGTCGTTGAAGATAGGTAGAAACTCTTTTTCTTTCTCTGCTCCGTATTCGTCCTCGTTAATTATATTGCGCTTTACTTTATATTTGTATTCTGGGACCGGAAAATGTTTGTTGTTGAATTCATAAAGTGTTTGTAAAAGTTTTTCCTCAAACTCAGGTGTGCGGGAATTTGATAGAAATTCCTTCAGTGCTTTTGTTATTCGATTGATTTCTATTTGAACGTCAGTCAAATTGTATTTCGTAACCTTACAGTGTCCTATAAGGGTATTGAAGGCAGAAACATCAATGCCAATGGCGTGCATTCCAAGTTCGCAAGCTTGTACTATAGTAGTTCCACTGCCAGAAAACGGGTCAAGAATAATATCACCGCTTTTGAAGTAGGTTTCTTTTTTAAAATTGTCTGTGTGACTGTCAAGGAAATACTCTACAAGTTGCGGAATAAATTTACCTTTATAAGGATGCAGACGGTGAACATGTTTTGTGGTTTCGGCTTCTTTATATTGGTCAAAAGATAAAGCCCAATTTAAATCTTCACCGAGCTGATCCTTCCAAGAAAGTTCCCTATATCCGTTATAAGATTTGTAGTAGCTGATCAATTCTTGCTTGGAAACTTGCGTTGTTCCGTTACCATTGATTTTTTTTATTCTTCCGTAATGGATGAGATAAGAAATATTTGAGGTCGTGACTGTTTTGCCTAAATGTTCTGTTGCCCACTCACTTGCTTCTTTTATGTTGAGTAGTTCATCAGTCTCTATCATATCAGTCTCTGTTTTATAGAGCATAATACCATTTCTCTGGTCAGAAAGCATTAAAACATTAAAGTCGCATGGTACGTGCTATTTTAGCTATTTTCTCCATAATTGTACCGGTTCGTTTGTGCTCCAAAAAAAGGATGGTAGACGAAGCATGGATATAACCCCAAAATTGGTGGGATAGGCGAACCTGGTTCTGATACATCACCTCTGACTGAAATGATTTATTCATGCCTTGTAAGCTCATCTGGATTGGTTTTGTTGTCTTCTCAGCTTCTTGACTTCTACGTGGAATTTATCGTGTATCTCGCATCGTGCAACGTGGATTTTTACTGACCCCTAAGCCCCTGACCCCCGATCCCTGTTTGCTGGTTGCTGACTGTTTGTGGTTAACAGCTGATTCACATTCTCCCTTATCCTCTCCATCTTTTGAGGTGAGAAGGGTTTTACTTCTGCAAAGTTCGGGTTCAATGTATTTTTTGGTTTAAACTCCTGGACATAAAATCTCTTTGCATTCTTCACATATTCAACGGTTTCGTACACATCTTCTTCCCTGTGGAGAAAGGGCACAACGGTCATTCTGAATTCATAATCTACATTCCCTTCCATGATGAACTGTATACTCTCTTCTATCTTTTTCGTGTCTACTTTAATCCCACACCATCTCCTGTACCTATCTATGGGCCCCTTTATGTCCATGGCTATGTAGTCAATCAGACCATCCTTCACAAGCCCCTTGAGCACAGAGGGTGACGAGCCATTTGTATCGAGCTTAATACGTATACCTTCTTTTTTTATCTGCCCTATCGTATGAAAAAGGCTCATGTGAATAGTTGGCTCCCCTCCGGTGATTACAACCCTTTCCACCCATGTTTTAAATTTCCTCAATGTGCTGATTATATATTCGAAGGGTATATCTTCCATCTTGTCATGATTGAGCACAAGGTTACTGTTGTGGCAATAAGGGCACCTGAAGTTACAGCCCCCGGAGAACATTACTGACGCAAGCTGTCCTTTCCAGTCAATAAAACTTGTTTCTATAAAACCTTTTATAGGAAGATTATTTTCCATTGACAATGCTTAAGACCTCTTCCATCTTCGGGACATTGCCCCTCCATTCCCCGAGCCAGTTTTCCATTTCATCTTCCACAAGCACGGTGGGAAGCGCCATTACATGATAAAATGTTGCCTCTGCCAGCCCTTCTGCTGTCTCAACATTGTAATCCACAACACCAACTTCCTTTTCTTTCAGATTATCCTTCAGCCTTTTTGCCATAGGGCACATCGGGCAATCATCTTTGTAAAAAATCTTTACTATACCCATGTATTTAACCTCCCTTTTATTAGCATGGAGCAGAGGGCATAGAGCAGAGAGCTTAAAACTCTTAGCTCATAGCCCTTAGCTCATATCTTTCACTGGTTCACTGCCGCTACATTGCCTGCCTGTCGGCAGACAGGTCTGAAAAGAACTCTGTGTTTCTATGTCTGTCCTTTAACTCGCCGAGCTTACCTTTGTTCCAGCTTGAAACCTTGGTAAAGTACCCTGTGATCCTTGTAATACCATCAACATCCATGGAGCCACAGTATGAACATGTGTCTGATAGCCCCCTTGCCGTTCTGTGACACTTGTTGCATGTGGTAAATTCTGGAGAGAAGGCAATCTGGTCATTGGTGGTAAACCTGAAGGTTTTGATTACAAAATCGGATATGGCCTCTTTGGACGGTTGGGATTCTCCCATCCAGACATGAGAAATTGATCCCGCTTCTATCAATGGATGGAATATACCCTCATTCGTAACCCTTTCGATCGGGTTCATAGGATACTTCACATTCATGTGGGTTGAATTGGTATAGTATACCTCTCCTGATGCAATATCGCCCTTCACAACCTTCCCTGATAAGGGCGAGAAGTATCTTAAATCAAGCCTTGCAAATCTGTAGCTTGTACTCTCTGCGGGGGTTTGTTCGAGGAGTAGCCTGATCCCCTCCTGTCTTTTCATCTTATCTGCAAGGAGGTTCATATGGGCAATTACTTTAAGGCCAAACTTTAAGGCCTTTTTCGACTCATGCATCTCCTCGCCAGTATGTACCTGAACCATTTCATTCAGGCCGACCATACCTATGAGATGGGAAGCAAGGTTGAATCTTAGGTATGGCATTCCATCCCTGTTCATGGTAAGGAGGGCAAGGGGCCCATCTTCGCCCAGGGAAAGGAGCCTTTCAAGGAAATTCCTCTTCTCTTTATGTGCCTTTACTGCGAGGACAAACATTTCTGTAATATGGTTAAAAAGCTTGGTGTCGTCGTTTTTAGCGAGATAGGCAATCCTTGGAAGGTTTAAAGAGACATTCTGGAGTGCACAATACCTCATCCTCCAGGGTTCTTTTGCATCCTGCAAATCGTGTTCGTCGAGTTTGAAACTCAACCTGCAACATTCGGATATTTTGGCTGTGTCGCCCCTGTCGAACACAAAGTATGTATTTCCTTTATCTGCTGCCACATCAGAGATGTGATTGAGAAAATCCATATGTCCGGTGGTGTTGAAGAATTTCTCGGTGATGTGAACTATTGGTTTTGGGAAGAAGAAGGGTCTCCCTGCACCATCCCCCTCTTTAAAGATTTCAAACAACTTCCAGGCAAATCTCTGGGCTTCCTTTTCGTATTCACCATACGTTTTGCCTGTGAACTTTCCTCCAGGTCCAATTGCGGGCACATTCACAAAGTGTTTCGGGACTTCCCAGTAGATGTTGATATCCGTGAATATGGCCTGTCCGCCCCTTGCAACTGCCTGTTGTGAAAATTCAAATATGAGCATCTGTGCAAGTTGTTTTACATCATTATCGCTCATTCCTTCTATGTAAGGGGCGAAGAATATATTTATTGCATCCCATCCTATGGCACCTGCAAAATTGCTCTGTAAAGCGGCAGCAAATTTTACGAGATGAGCAAGCAGAACCTCGGGTTGTTTTGCGGGTTTTGCCATGGAGAGGGAGTGTGGCAAATCAAGGCCGAACCTTTTGATATACTCCAGGGATTGCCCGCTGCAGTAAGGCCTGTCTATAAAACCGAGGTCATGGAGGTGGATATCCCCGTTCATGTGGGCATCTGCCACATCCTGAGAAAATACAGTGAGTAGTGCATACTCCTTTTTTATCATCTCTGCGAGGGTAAGGTTGGTTGCCTCAGGACTATGGGGAACATTGGCATTTTCTTTGTTTGGATGGAGGATAAGGTTGTCCACGTCATATATGGGCATACCAAGCCTTGTGTGCATCTTTCTTGCATTCTCCAGGCCCTTTTCGATGAGTTTTGCGTTTACAAGCTCTCTGATAAGGGGGGCGGTTACCATTTTTATGCCTGATGCCCTTATCAACCGCTCGGCTTCTTGGCTTATTTCGTTTGCTGTATCACGGTCAATGAGTGTTTCTCTTATCAGGGCATCTACTATCTTGGACCTATCCCAATCTAATATCGTCTCTTCAGAAGTTCTTACGAAAAGATTTAAATCAGTTGTTTCCATCAATCCCCCCTTTTAAAGAGTAATGGGTTATAAGTGAGCAGTTTTAATTTAATGTTAAAAAAAGAAAAACAATACACCGAATACGAATCCATAACCACTCATTAACCCCCATATATAGTATATTTACTAGATACATATACTATATTTAGTGTTTTAATATGTCAAGAGGAATTTTAAAATGGGGAAAAATATTTTCTAACTACTTAAAGATTAAGCAGTTAGAAAACGGAATGTTTTTAAAAATGTACAAAATTCAAAATTTAGGGGTCAGGATAGATTCTAAGGGTTTTATTATTATTTCTATATAGTTACATTACTTATTGTAAATTTTTTTGATAGTTTGTTTTATAGCTGAAGAGAATAGGCCGCTACCTACCAGGAAAAGAAGTATGCCAAGGATTAATGAACCGGCGGACATCTCCCCCTCGTGCAGGTATGCATCCCTGATAAATAGTATGCCAAGGAAAAACATTATTATTGAAAGGGTGAGGAAAACTCCAAACAAAAACCATAATGATATTCTGCTTTCGCCCTTCATCTAAGGTTTCTGTGCTCTTAGTGCCTGTGCTGCATCTTCTGGGGTGGTAGCAACCACATAAAATTGGTCTTCCCTTTTGTATTTAGAAGATCTGAAATCCCTCGGAAGTATCTCTATATGCCAGTGAAAATACTCGCTTACTGGTAAATCTTCAGCGTGAGAACCTCCTCTCGGTGTGTTGGGAGATGTATGGATAGTAAACGTGTATGCGTTTGTTAACATTTCAATTCTTTTCATGAGGTCTAACATCATGTGGATTAATTCGTAATTTATACCCTCATCTCGAAGGTCCTCAAAACTTTCTTCATGAAACCTCGGTAAGATCCAGACCTCGAAAGGGAACCTCGATGCAAAGGGGCATATGGCCAAAAAGTTAGGGCTTACGCTCACTATTCTTATATTCTGCCTTATCTCCTGGCTTAGTATATCACAGAAGAGACATCTTTCCTTCTGCATGTAGTGTCTTTTTGAATTTGCAAGTTCCAATTCAAGCCTATGTGGCATGATAGAGGTTGCAAGCACATGGGAATGGGGATGAAAGATGTATGAGCCCGCAAGCTCTCCATGATTCTTAAATATCTGAATATATTTGAACCTCATGTCCCTTTTTAAATCGAGAATCCTTTCCTTGTAGACTTCCAGCAAGAGCGACAATTCTTTATCGGTAAAGTTTGATAATGTTTTTGTATGGGATCTATTTTCAACAATAATTTCATGGGCACCTAAATTACCCATCTTGTCATAGAGACCATCCGCCCTTTTGTTTTCGTCAACCTCTACCATAAAGATTGGATTTGATGCGGGGAAACAGCGGATAAGCCATGTGCCGTCTTTATCCTTTGTCTCTCTGATTGCCCTTGGGGTTAGATATTCATTACCGGGACAAAAAGGGCAACCACCTGCAACACTGCTCTTGGTGCTGGTATAGCCAACGACCACCCATTTGCCTGAAACAGGGTCTTTTCTCAATTCAGCCATTTTTCTAATAATAGACCATAACATTAGTTTTGTCAAACTACCTCTACTTAAGGGTTCTCTGCACCTATTCCCCTTGCAAATCCCCTTGTATATTATTAAAATAAGGCTCATGGATGAACTACTTGAATTTTCTATAAATTGTGCCCTTGAATCTGGAAGGATTCAAAGCAGGTATTTTCATAAAAGATTCGGGATACATTACAAAGGGGAAATAAATCTGGTGACGGATGTGGATATTGCCTGTCAGGAAAAGATTATAGAACTTATAAAAAAGGACTTCCCGGATGATGATGTGATTAGTGAAGAGAAGGCAAACCTTTACGACGGTGAGAGGAACAGGTGGATTATAGATCCCCTTGACGGGACTACAAACTATGCACATGGTTATCCCTTTTTTTGCACTTCAATTGCCTATGAGGAAAAAGGTGAAATCACCCGTGGTGTGGTTTATAACCCAATCTTTAAGGAGTTATTCTTTGGTAAAAAGGGGGAGGGGGCATATCTGAACAATGAAAGGATTACAGTCTCCAGTATAAAAAATATCAAGGAGGCCTTGCTCACTACAGGTTTTCCCTATGACCTCCCTACAAGCAAGAGGAATAACATTGATAACTTTATAAAATTTCTTTTTAAGGCCCAGGCAATAAGAAGGGATGGCTCTGCTGCACTAAATCTCTGTTATGTTGCATGCGGGAGGTTCGATGGTTTCTGGGAACTCAAGCTCAATCCATGGGATATGGCGGCGGGTTGTCTTATGGTGAGTGAAGCAAAAGGGGTGGTTACAACCTTCAAAGGGGAAGGGTTCAGTATATACAGTGATGAGATAGTTGCATCAAACGGTATTATCCATGATGCGATGCTGGGAGTATTGCAGGAAGAAAACTCAGGGGATAGGGCATAGGGCATAGGGTATTGACCCCTGACCTCTGATATTTTGAGGGGGATATATGAAAGAGTATTCAATGGAGGACATAAAGAGCATCGTAAGACCGACACTTGGAGAAGAGGTTCCACTGGTGCTCTTCAGGATTTTAAGAATAATAGGGATAAGAAACATCCTGGGTGAAAGCGCAGGGGCGACCCTGTATATGATGGGAAAACATGTAGGGAATATGCTCGGGGCAAAGGACATTTCGGAATTCAGGGAGAGGATAAAAGAGCTTAAGGTGGGGATACCAGAGGTAGAGATTGTTGATGAAGACCATGTTGTAGTAAAGCTTTTTGAATGCATTACCTGTGCAGGTTTTCCTAATACGGGTGAGATGTTCTGTGATATGGAAAGCGGTATCATTGCAGGACTTCTGGAAAAGGTGTATGGGAAAAGGGCTAAATCAACCCAGACAAAGAGCTGGTCTTCCGGGTATAAGTATTGTGAGTTCGACGTGCTTATTTACTGATTTATGGATGAAAAAGGGTTATTAGAAAAAAGACAGAAAGAGCTTGAGATAGAACTTGAGGAGACAAGAAGCCTCTCCCGGACAAGAGATAACCTCCTCATGGCAAACATAAGGGAGTTGAACGACGTATACAATGTTTTAAGAGAAAAGCTGAAGGAACTCAAGAGGAGAGATGAAAGGATCAAAAGCTTTGAAGAAGAGCTTATAAGGGCAAATAAACTCTCTGCCCTTGGTGAGCTTGCAGGGTCTATTGCCCATGAGATAAAAAATCCTCTCATTGCAATACAGGGTTTTGCAAAAAGGATAGAGAAGACAAAAGAGCCGGATAAGATAGAGGAGTATGCAGGTGTAATAGATAAAGAAGCTGGAAGGCTATCGAATGTGCTGATGAAGCTTTTAGAGTTTTCAAGAATGGATGAACCAAACAAAGAATATGTTGATGTAAATGAGATAGTGGATGATACCGTACTGTTTATGGAGCATCACCTTACAAGGTTTAAGAATGTTGAGCTTGTGGTGGAAAGGAAGAAAGACCTTCCCCATATACAGGTGGACAAGATTCATATTCAGCAGGCCCTTGTAAATATTGTGATGAACGCAGCCCAGGCAATGCCAGGAGGCGGGGTTATAGAGATAAAGACACAGAATGCCAATGGTCGTATATCCATATCTGTGAAAGACGAGGGTGCGGGTATAAAAGATGAGGATATGGGTAAGATATTTGAACCGTTTTTTACCACAAAAAAGAAAGGTGAAGGGACAGGGCTTGGCCTCTCATTAAGTAAAAGGCTTGTTGAGGCGAACGGAGGGGAGATTGATGTAGAGAGTAAAGTGGGGGAGGGGAGTACGTTCAGAATACTTTTAGGTTCTGCTAAATTGACTTGAACGCCATGCGCATAGCGCTTTGCGCAAAGCAGATCAGAACTCCAGCTTCATACCGTCATGGGCCGCTATTATGTTTATCCCTGTTTCTTCTTTTAGTCTTTCGGCCAGCAAGTAAGGTTTTTCCTTTATGATGTTCATGCCGAAATGGGTCATGATAGCAACCTCTGGTTTTATATGCGTAACAATGTTTACGAAATCGTTTACAGCAAGATGGTCTATAACGTGATCTTTTTCAATAGGTTTCGATCGAAGGACATTTATTATGAGATAATCTACAGTGTAGAAACTTGGTAGTGTATCAAAAAACCTTGTATCTGTTATCAAACCTATCCTTTTGTTCAGTTCAAATATTATCCCGTATGTTTCCACCGGATGCACGTGTCTCACAGGTGTGCTGAATGTGATATCCTTTGTTGTGTAACTTTGTTTTTCTTTTAAGAGCTCAATTCTGTCGAGATATTTTCTCACATATTTCAGGACCACAGGGTCATCTCCAATTGCATCTTCCGGACAGTAAAGCACGCCCCTCTTTTTAAAACCCCCATCGGTCATGGCCTCTATCATCACATTCACATCATTCGCATGGTCTATGTGTTTATGGGTGAGGATTATCCCATCTAACTTGGTTAAATCAAACCGTTCCTTCGATGCATGTATTCTGACAAGTGCCCCTGGCCCCGGGTCTATGTAGAGATTCGTATCTTTATAGTGTAACAAGAGACCGCCTGTTGCCCTTAACTGTTTGGATACTACAAATCGAGCCCCACCTGTTCCAAAGAACTTAATAAAACCTTCCATTATGCGCTCCCAATATGTTATTTATATTACGGATTGCGGGTTAGGGAATTATTACTCCGAACTCCCAACCCCGAACTTAATACTTTATTCTATGTATATATAAGGGTGATGTCAAATTGGATATAATACATTTTGCGATCTTTGATTCATCGTTAGGGAATATGCTGCTTGTGTCAAAGGGCGGAAGATTGAGCGAGCTTGATATAAGTAAAGAGAGTGACTACAAAATCAGGAAGGCGTTTTTAGCCCATTATCCCGATGCCCTTGAATCTATTGAGCCATTCAGCAAGGTAAATATTTTGCTCGACAGGTACCTGAAAGGGGAAAGGGTTGGTTTTGATGTGGATGTTAATATTTCTCATCGTGGGGTATTTACCAGAAAGGTTCTTCTTGAGACAAGGAAGATTCCATACGGTGAGGTGAGAAGCTACAACTGGATTGGAAGAAGGCTGGGGTATAAAAATGCAGCACGGGCTGTGGGTCAGGCATTGAAGAGAAATCCGATTCCCATCATAATACCCTGTCACAGGGTAATCCGGGAAGATGGCACACTCGGCGGCTTCTCTATAGGACTACACATAAAAGAGAAACTGCTTGCGCTTGAAGGAATTAAATACAGTGAATAGTGATTGGTGAATAGTGAGTGGTATAATGCTGAAGTCAGAATACAGAAGTCAGAATAAAAACTCTGAACTCCGAACTCATAACTCCGAACTTCCCGAAGGGGGCAGGTTTTCGTTCATGCTTCCTGTTCTGTACCCTTTGAGGTCGAGAGACACATAAGTAAACCCATAGCGTGTCAATGCTTCGGCTATTTCGTTCCTATAGGCTATAACTCTATCAATCTCTTCTTCTGCTACCTCTATTTTCGCAATACTGCCGTGATATCTCACCCTGACCTGTTTTATACCGAGGGTTTTTATAAATTCTTCTGAAAGCTCAATCCTTTTTAGGATGCCGCTGTCAATCTGTGTACCATAGGGGATCCTTGTGGCAAGACAGGCGTATGAGGGTTTATCATGGGTAGGGAGATCGAGCATTCTTGAGAGTCCTCTTATCTCTTCTTTTGTGAGGTTTGCCATAAGAAGGGGGCTCACAATATTCTTCTCGATGCATGCTCGTCTTCCGGGTCTAAAATCATTTAAGTCATCAAGGTTTGAGCCTTCGGCTATGTGCTTTAACCCTCTTTGTTTTGCCATATCCCAGGCCCTGTCAAAAAGGTGGAGCTTACAGTAATAACACCTCTCTTGAGTATTTGCTGTAAAATTCCTATCCTCCATTATAGAGGTTTCTATAACCATATACTCGGCTCCGATTGTATGTGCGATGTTTTTTGCTTCTTCAATCTCTTTCGCTGGATAGGTTGGAGATGAAGCGATAAAAGCAAGCACGTTTTCCCTGCCCAGCGTATCAATACAGCATTTCAAAAGAAGCGTACTATCCACCCCGCCAGAAAATGCCACAAGGGCATTACTAAGCTCTTTTATAATGGTTTTTAATACTTCATATTTTGAGTCAAGATCCATATACCACTACTATAACAAAGGGGAAGACCTTATTCAACCTCAGCTATTTAGTATTTGCTATCAAAATCCCCTTCTGGTATATTCCAGATAAATATTGGGAGATTTTATGCCACTACTTTTTGAGTCACTGAGTCATGGTGAAGTGCCATTCGGTTTTTTCAATATAGAGACCGATATGATTCTC
>JAPLKF010000090.1 GCA_026388215.1 Pseudomonadota bacterium
TTCGGCTCAAGGTTCTTAAGTGTGAATTGAACGTCAACCTTGTCACCAACCAACGCCGGTTTATTCGCCTGTACCTCGAAGCTAATCAGAGAAAGACCATTGGGCAATGTAGGGGCTGCGTGAGTATGCCCGGTTAAAACAAAGAGCAGCAATGCTGTAACAATGAATATAAACCATTTCTGACCCATGATTTCATACCCCCATTGGGCGGTTTTAAGCCGCTCATTTATTTATTCATGGCAATTGCTTGAACACCGTTCCCTATTCACGGTCTTTAAGCCTCTGTCTCCTTACTTCATATACTGATAATGCAAAGCTCGTTGCCACATTCAAGGAAGGGAAGGCATTCGCTGTGGGGATTTTAAGGACCTCGTCACATTTCGTTTTTGTTAGTCTTTTAAGCCCATCCTCGCTACCGAATACAAGACATGTGGGCCCATTTAGATCCACATTCCATAAGGGCATTGTCCCTTTTTCGTCCAATCCATAACAGAATATACCCATACCCTTCATTTCATCAAGGTACCTTGGGAGGTTAGTAACCCTCACAATCTTTACATGTTCTATAGCCCCCCTCGATATACCTGTTACGGTTTCAGTGATTCCACATGACCTGTCTTTTGGAATAATTACCCCATCTACCTCAAGACAGGCGGCACTCCTTACGATATTCCCGAGATTCTGTGGGTCGTAAATCCCGTCAAAGGCACAGAGAAGGGGGTTATTGGCAGACCTTATTTCCTTTAAAAATGCGTCCTGGTCTGTATATGAAACATCATCCCTTTCAAGGCATATGTGGGACTTTGCCCCTTGAAACCTTTTCGAAAATGCCCCCCTCGGAAGCACCCTGAATGAGATGCCCTGTCTCTTTGCCTCTTTTATACATTCATCAGAGGCCCTTTCATGACCTGCCTCAATCCAGAGTCTGCGGGCCATATCAGGATGTTCTTTGATTGTCTCAAGGATACTATTTTTGTTGAAGAGAAGTGGCATTCCTTATGTCCTCGCATATCTTTTCTAATAATCCTTTCGGGTTGCTACTATCCCTTATCGCCCTGCCAAGGACAATATACGATGCGCCCTTGAGGATTGCTTCTACAGGTGTGATGGTCCTTTTCTGATCGTCCTTTTTTTCCTCAAGCCTCACACCCGGCGTTACTATCGTGAAGTCATTGCCACATAAAGCCCTTATCATCTCTATTTCTGTTCCTCCTGCAACAACGCCGTCAAGCCCGGCCTCTTTTGCAAGGAGTGTCAGGTTTTTTGTTAAATCAAAGACAGGTATCCCTATGCCCATCCTCTTCAGTTCAGCATCATCTATGCTTGTCAGTACTGTAACCCCGATAATTTTGGGTCGCTGGAGCCCCAGTTTTTTTGCTGTGTTGTGAAGGGCGATCCTCGCCTCTCTCATCATTGTCAGGCCACCCGATGCATGGACATTCAACATATTAACCCCAAGCCTTGCAGCCTCAATGACCGCCTTTGCAACAGTGTTCGGTATATCATGGTATTTAAGGTCAAGGAAGACCTTCGAGTTTTTCATAATGATAAAATCCACAATCTTTGGACCACAATGGGTGAAGAGCTGCTTGCCAACCTTGAACATGCCCACATGTTTTCTGAACTCCAGAACAAGCTTCTGTGCCTCTTCAAAATGCTCTACATCAAGGGCAAAGATGATTCTTTCCTTCGGGTCCATGTATCCTCCTCCTTTATCCCTCTGTGCGTTTTGTCAAAATTCATCTCCCCTCTCCCCTTGGGGGAGAGGACCGTCATTGAGAACAGACGGAGCTGCATACTCATCTCCCCTCTCCCCTTGGGGGAGAGGGTCAGGGTGAGGGGTGAGAAGAGCATCTCGAATGGTCTCCAAAACACCTTCTAAGTTATCGAATACCTGATT
>JAPLKF010000091.1 GCA_026388215.1 Pseudomonadota bacterium
AAAAAAACAAGTAAACAAACAAGGTGGTAAAGCTATTTCTCCATTTAATTCCTTCTGTTTATAAGGTTCACAACCACCTTAATCATGATATCTTTCTCTTCGGGCCTGCTCTCTGCAATCATAAGCGTAAGGGCAACAAGGGCATTGTCGCCTATCCGCTTTGCCCCATCGGGCCGGTAGAGAATGCCGTTGGCATCGAGAAACCACAGGAAGAGCGACGCTGCAATCCGTTTGTTCCCATCCACAAATGAATGGTTTTTCACGACGAAATAGAGAAGGTGCGCTGCTTTCTCCTCGATACTCGGATACAGTCCTTTTCCGTCAAAGGTCTGATAGATAGCGCCAATGGAGCTTTTGAAAGAATCATCTTTCTCGCGGCCGACCAGGGAGCTCCCGTCGACACCAGATTCCTTGGTGAGCCGGTCTATGGCGTTGCGTGCTGCTTCATAGGTGATGACGAACCGGGCCTCTTCCGTCGTATCGGCAACGGCGAGTCTGTTGTAGTCGTAGTCATCGAGGAGTCTGAGGGCTTGGGAGTAGTCGGTTACTACTTTAAGAAGACCCTCTGTCTCCTGTCCGGCCAGTTGCCGTTCCTCCACGATCCGTCCAAGGAGGTCAATAGCTTGTTGTAGTTCTTTAAGGCGTTTGTTCTCTTCGCGAAGCCGTTTTTCATTTATGGAGTAGCCTTTGAGAATATGGTCTTTTAAAACTTGTGTAGCCCATATACGGAATTGGGTACCGCGCAGAGAATTAACCCTGTATCCGACTGATATGACCATGTCGAGATTGTAAAGGTCCATTACACGAATTTTTCCATCAGCGGCAACCTGTGCATTTTTTGCACAGGTTGAATCAGGTAACAACTCGACAGTCTTATAAATATTCCGAACATGTTTAACGATAACAGAACGATCTCTCTCAAAAAGTAGACCCATTTGATGGGCATCTAACCAGATCGTCTCCTGCTCCAATCTGACCTCCAGCTTTGTCTTTCCGTCCTCTGTCTGATAGATAACAATCCTTTCCTTTCCAATATCGTTTCGCATGCGCGATTTAGTGTTATTTGTCAAAGCTGTTTTATCCTCCCATTAGCGTTTTAAACTCATGTTCTATGGGTTCTGTATAGGCTCTGTGGTCACAGGTGAATTATCAGTTTTTTTATTCATCAGCCTTCTGTCCTCCTCCTTTGTATGAAAAATCCTAACCCTCTAAAATGAAAAAAACAAGTAAATTTACAGGAGTTGGAAATAATGCCTTCAGATGTCTTTTGAAAAAAAACGGGGTAAATATTACATAATTTGAAAAATGTTAACTATGAATCCCCTTGAACCCTTGAACCCCTGGCCAAGACCTGCGGTTTGGCAGGGCGGGCCTCGACTCCTCGAACCCTTTATTTATATTTATGGCACAAACAGGTAGTCGATCATCCTGTTCAGCATATGTGCTCCTTTGACCTCTGTCTCGAAGAGCGGGATAACCGCCCTTACCTTCTCTCCGAATATCTTCCATATCTCTTCCATGTGTCCATCCTGCATCTCAACACGATTACGGACAAACTCTGGTGCATCATCCGCGACCTGGTCCTTCTGGATGATGCCATTAACTACAACACCACCCACAGGTATCCCGAATTCATAGAACCAGTTAATAAACCTTGTAATAACAGCAATTGGAAGCGCCTCAGGCAGTGTTGCAAAAAAGAAAGCTGTAAGGTTATCGTCCGTCAACAGACTTTGTACCTTTGCCATTCTGTCTTTAAAGCTTAAGAGGTAGTCCATAAGTGGGTCAGCCTCTTTCTTCTTCGTAAAGGAGAGCGTTTCTCTCAACGTTTTTGCTTCATCCCTGCTTTTCAGCATCTTTCCCACCCAGAGGGAATAGACCTTGGACATCCCGAGGAGCCGCCTTGCATTTGCTGTGGGTGCAGTATCAAAGACATAGAAATCGTACTCGTCTTTAAACATAAGGTCGGTCATATTTTCAAACATGGCAGACTCTTCAAAGGCGGGGTTCATCGTTGCAGTTTCTATAAAATCGTCCGCCTTTGTCGTTAAATCTGCAAATTTGAGAAACCAGTTGATTTTCTCGCGGATTTCCTGCTTGGACCTCTCAATCGTGTCCTTTGTATCGATTTCAAGGGCATAACACTTCTCTTCGCCACAGACGGTAGCAACCTTTCCGAAAACATCCTGCTCTAAGAGATTTGAGAGACTGTGGACAGGGTTAGTAGAGGCAAGGAGCACCCTTTTTCCTTGCTTCGCAGCCCACAGTGCCGCTGTCCCTGCCATGACTGTTTTTCCTACCCCGCCCTTTCCTCCAAAAAAGATGTACTTGAGCCTGGGGTGGTCCTTTATATATTTGGTCATACTAACAGTAATTTGATCCATTGTTAGACTCCTTGGCTATCTTCAGTTAATCTATTAAAACATGCGCTTTGCTAAATTTTCAATCATCTGAAGCCCCGTTACATCCCTTTCCATCTCAGGAACATAAGCCAGTATCTGATTTTTGAAGGTATCATTGATTACCTGAAGATAATGTTCCTGCATTGTGAGGCGGTTCTTCAGGTACTCAGGTATGTGCTGGCCCTTCAGTTCTTGAGATAAGACCCGGTTGACAATATAGCCGCTCATGGGGACATCAAACTTGGCAAAAAGCTCCGCTGCCTTGACAGTATCGTTAATGACCATCTCCTCTGCTGTCACCACAAAAAAGAAGGCCGTCTTCTCTTTATCAGTGAGAATACCGGAGGATTTGTTGATGCGCTCCTTAATATAGAGGAGTTCATTCAGTATGGCATCTTCATCTATTTCCTTCTCATGACGTATCACTGCTGCCACCTGGTCATATTCCCTCATCTGCTGACGGAGATTTGTGATCTTGTCAATCCATTCATCGTAAACGGATGCCATACTAAGATAATACAGGGCATGGCCTAATGGCACCAGGTCGTAGATGTAGTAGTCATATCCACCTTTCACCACGATATCCACAACTTCATCAAAGATAGCGCTCTCCTCCATGGCAGGCTCTGCAGCCGCTGCCTGGATATAGCTTTCTATCTCTTCTGGAATCTTATCCATTCTATACATATCAAGGATCTTCTGTCTGATCTCCTGTTGATATTCCTTGACACGATGGTCTGCATCAATCTCCTGTGCATAGAGATTCGGCATAATCTCTGTCGGTCCCTTTCCAAAGATGTCCCTCTTAAATATGTCGCTTAAGGATGCCTGTGGGTCGACAGAAAATACCAGGACGCGTTTTCCCTGTTTTGCCAGATAGTAAGCTGTAGCTGCGGAAAAGGTAGTCTTTCCAAGACCTCCCTTGCCGCCAAACATTATATAATGCCGATCCGGATATTGGTCAAATATTTTTGCGAGAGAAATATCAATCACCCCTTTCTATAATAAGTGAAAATCTAAGGATTCCAGGGGTCAAGTGATTTTTGCTCGAACCCTGGAACTCTCGAATCCTCGAACCCTTTTTCATGCTAACGCATCGGTTAAATCTTTTTCCCGGAGCATCCTCCGCTTCCAGGTGGAGATTTGTGGAACTACATAAGGCAATAGCCTTAATGAATAGTACGGTGGCAGAATAGGAACACCCAGCATATCTCCCATGGTAATCAGGATAAAAAGATGTTCCATGCTCGCCCTTGACTTCATTGCAAATCGTGCCGAGTCATGAGCCGCTACGCCGTATATAAATTCTTTAACTGCCTGAAAAAAACCACCTTTCTTCTTCTCACCTTCTGACATTATGTCCTTCTCCTTTTAATTAATATTATGAGTAAATACCCTACACCCTCATCCCCCATTCTCCCATTAACTCATCACTGTTTCATGCCTTTGCCGCAGCAGCCTCTCTCCTTATAGCCCTATATCTCTTGAAAGCCTTCAACCCCTCAGTGCCCAAAACGAGGGCAGCGAGAACCAGGAATAGCCCCACAAGTCCCATCAATGTATTTCCTATCAGTGCCTCTCCTTTCACTGCCCCTGACAATACCTTCTGAAGCAAGCTATAGGACGTATAGATCAGTGCAGCGATGGTCGTAATAAACATAAAGATCATTGGATAAAATACCCATGCAGTCGGTTTGCCTTCAGACATTAACCACACTGTTACAAGCATCAAGGCAAGGGATGCCATCAACTGGTTCGCACCTCCAAATAGTACCCAGAGGTATTGCCACCAACCTGTCAAAACAAGAATCATTCCGAGAAGGCTGGCGATGATTGTCCCAATGTGGGCATTTCTGAAGACAGGGCTTACATCGCTCAGTAATTCTGAGGTTGCAATCCTCATAAACCTGATTACCAGTTGCATGATTGTAATAGCGAGAACAATCATCATGACGCTACCATAAGACCGGCCTATTGTAGCCGGAAGTCCCAGGGCACCCAGGAATTTCGCAACCCCTCCTGCAAAGATTGCCCCTGGTCCTTTGACAATAGCAGTTCCATATTCAGCAGATGAAGTAAAAATAGTCCCGGCAATAACCAGAGCGAATAAAGCAAGCATCATCTCTACGAACATCACGCCACCCCCAACCGGGCGGGCATCCAGTTCATTCTCTAACTGACGGGCAGTCCCTGAAGTGGACACAAGACTATGCCATCCTGAAATAGCCCCGCAGGCAAT
>JAPLKF010000092.1 GCA_026388215.1 Pseudomonadota bacterium
AAGGGTAAAAAGATTCTCTTTATAGGTGGCGGGATTGGACTGGCACCGCTTAGAACACTCATCCTCTTTATGCTGGATAACAGAGCTGACTATAAGGACATTACAATCATCTATGGAGCAAGGACACCGCCGGACCTTTGCTACAAAGATGATTTGAAAGAATGGGAATCACGTTCCGGTGTTGAGCTGATCCTTACGGTTGATAATGAATATCCGGGGTGGGAAAAGCGGATTGGATTCGTTCCAACCGTGCTTAATGAAATTGCGCCATCACCCGATGATACGGTGGCAATAACCTGCGGACCTCCCATTATGATTAAATTCGTCCTTCAGAATCTGGCTAAGCTGAATTTCAGGGATGAAGATGTCATTACAACGCTGGAGAGGCGTATGAAATGTGGTATAGGCCTGTGTGGTCGTTGCAATCTCGGCTCGAAGTACGTATGTAAGGACGGACCTGTATTTTCCCTTGCCCAGCTCAAAGAACTACCAGAAGAGTAACAAAAAAACAGGGTTCAGGGATTCAAGGGTTTAAGGATTCAAGGGGTTAGGGTCACAATGCCTATTTTTTTAACCCCCATGGACCTCCAGCACGCCAGTGAAGATTGAATGGTTCTCCTTTTGCTCATAAAGCTCTTTCTTTGAGGACGTGGGAGGTTTCGCCGGAGAAGTTTGGGCCGTAGATTGCTTTTCGGTAAGGAATGATTGATAAAAAAGTGATTTTTCAAGACCTGACCCCAAATTCCCTACCAAATTCCCTAAGCCTGAATTCTTACCCATCCGAACTCAATTGTCCAAAATGGTAACTTATGTTTTCAGGTTTTAATTCAATTAACCAGCGATAACTTTCTGCAATGGAGTTTTTTATAAATAAGTGATTTATACCGTGTTTCAATTGGTAATCTTCAACGCCAAAGATAATGATCCTTCCGTTCAAGGGGTCAATATATTTTGTTGCATATAGTAAACCGTATTCAACAATTCTTCAAAAGGATTTTAACTTGCAAATTAATTAAAATTATAGGAGAACTAAGAAAAGGAGGATAGGGATCAACGTTAAATGTTATATTGCAGCTCCCTGACACCCCTTTTTTTTCTTTCCTGACAATTTTTAAACGACGCCGCACGAAGGAGGCAACAAATGAACTACGCAAAAAAGGCAGTTTTAGCCATGATGATTCTGGCTGTAATACTTGTCGGTCCATCGATACCGGCCCATGCCGGCCAAAGCGCAGTACCCGATCCTCGGCTGGACACGCTTTTCCTCGGAACTAAAGGCGAAACCAGCGATTTCTTTCTCGATATGCTGAACATGATGATGAAAGAGCATGTAACTTGGCGACAAAGCTTCCATCCCGAAGATTCACAGGCAATAAGCAATAAAAACCTCGCCTCACCGGAAGCGGCCGATGCCCGGAAAAAACTGAAGGAAGTCCTGTCAACGCTCTCCACAAGACTGCAAAAAGGTTCAAACCCCTGGTTCTCCCCCAGATACCTGGGACACATGAACGCGGATCTGCTTCTCCCAGGCGTCATCGGTTACATGGCCGCCATTCTCTACAATTCGAACAACGTCGTTTATGAAGGTGGGCCAGCCACTACCGAAATGGAGCTTGAGGTGGGATTGCAGTTAGCCCGATTACTTGGCTATAATCCCGAGAAAGCATGGGGGAACATCACGTCTGGCGGTACGAATGCCAACTTCCAGGCCCTCTGGTATGCCAGAAATCTGAAATCCTTCCCCCTGGCTGTTAAAGCCGTTATGCCGGAGCTGGTCAAGGGCCAGAGCGGGCAACACCTCTTGAACATGCCGGTCAGCGAGGCTCTGGACCTCCTCGATAAAGTCAAAAACAGCCCCCAATATGAAGCCGTCCTCAAACATACCGTCAAAGGAAAAGGGGTTGATCCCAAAAAGCTCGGGAAACTTCTTGTTCCGCAATCCAGACACTATTCCTGGGACAAGGCGGCTGATGTTTTCGGCATCGGCAGCCAGAACATGATTGCCATCCCCGTAGACAAAAATTACCGCATGGATATTTCCGCCTTAGATCGGACAATTGCAGACCTGGTTAAGAAAAAGATCCCCATTCTGGCCGTAGTTTCGGTCCTTGGTAGCACAGAGGAAGGGGCGGTGGACGAAACACATCGGATCGCCGCTTTGCAGAAAAAATATGCCGCTCGCGGGGTGGGCTTCTACTATCACGTGGACGCCGCCTATGGAGGCTACGCGCGAAGCCTTTTCATCGATGGGTCAGGGGTATTCATGGGACTGGACCAGGTCAGAAAAACAGCACTTGATTATTATCATATTTCAGAATCAGCCGCGTGGCCCACGGAGAGCGTCTATGAATCTTACAAGGCCGTACCGGAAGCAGATTCCGTGACCATCGACTCTCATAAGCTGGGTTATGTTCCCTACCCGGCCGGGGCGGTTGTCTTCAAAGATAAGCGGATACTGGCAGTGCAGACCTTCCACGCCGCCTACGTCCAGGATTTGCGCGCGAAAGCCCCGGTGAGTATTGGCCACTATGTCCTTGAGGGCTCAAAGCCGGGGGCTGCTGCAGCCGCAGTCTGGACCGCGCATCAGGTGTCACCGTTAAACGTGGACGGCTATGGGCAGTTGCTCGGCCGTACGATCAAGACTGCAAACATGTTATACGAATCAATGGTCAAGGCAGCGCCTTTCAAGGCGCAAAACGGCCGGACATATAAGTTCGTGCCACTGGTTAAACCAGATCTGAACATTGTAGATTACGTGCTCAAGGAAGTCGGAAACCCCAGCTTGGAATCCATGAACAAGCTAAACCAGGCCATTTACGATGAGTGCTCCTACGTATCCGGAGACTTGATGAAAAAGGATTTCATCACCTCCAAGACCGTCTTCTCTCCGGTGGAATACGGGAACACGCCGCTTGATCTCGTCCGGAAGTGTGGGTTAAATGATGCCGAATGGAAAAAGACGCCATCAGTTCTGGTGCTGAGATCAACCATCATGACGCCGTATCTGGCCGATGAAGCCGAATTCAGGGCCTATTTTGATAGGTTGGTTGAGATTTTGAAAAAAGTAATCACCAAGGTTGAAGGGTAGGTCAAAGGGCTGAAATTGCTGTCCCTGAACATTTAGGACATCAAAATCGACATTTCGACTTCTTCCTGAAAAATGTTGTTCTTACTCCTGCCCCTTGATATGCAATACTTCAAGCGGTAATGGTCAATACTATAGAATCTTATTGACATTTATTGAGTACAATATCACAATAGAATAAAAGAGTTACATAGAAAGGGAGGATACCATGCGTTTTATAATCTTGTTCGTTGTTTTTTTATTCGTGCTTGTCTCGTTCCTATTTTCGGGTATGGTTGCTTTTGCGGCGCAAGCAACGGCTGATCTGAAGAAGCCCGTAGAACAGTGTGTGAAAGGCGGTAAGGCCCTTCCGACCGTGAAGACAAAGGACAACTGCATCAAAGAAGGAGGAACTTGGGTGAAAATGGGGGCGCCGGAGCCACCCGATCCACTCGGGAAAAGCAAAGCAAGGCCACCCGATCCCCTCGAGAAAAGCAAAGCGAAGTTGCCGGATGATCCTTTCAATAAAAGCAAGGCAATGCCAATTGATCCGCTCGAGAAAAGCAAAGCAATGCCGTCCGGAGGACAGATAGCGCCGTCCGGCGGACAGTGACCACTCGAAGGAACCCCGCGGAGTTTAACCGGACATGCTATATCCCTTCGGAGAAAGTTTAATTTTTTAACTGGTCATTTTCAAACTGACCCACTATCAGGACAAGGGCACAGCACACCTTCTATGTTTCTGCCAAGCAAGTTCAATCTACCAGCGTTTCTCTTATTACTGCTTTCACTTTTTGCATTGTGCTTTCATTGAGTTTACCCAGTTTTTTAACAAGCCTGATTTTGTCAACTGTTCTTATCTGGTCAAGTACAATCCATCCTAATTTCCCTTGGAGCGTGACTCGTACTCTCGTGGGGTAAGAGTGTGATTTTGTTGTCATGGGAACAATAATGATTGTCTGGATATGCCTGTTCATTTCATCCGGAGATACCACTACGCATGGCCTCGTCTTTTTTATTTCTGAACCAACGGCAGGATCAAGGTTAACAAGGTATATCTCGTACTGTTTTATTTCCATTCCCAATCCTTCTCGAAACTGTCAGTAATTCCATCTATGAGCAGAGAATCATCCCCGTTTGCGTGCATTGTATTGAATGCCTTATCCCATCCTTCTCGAGGTCTTTTTTTAACAGGGTTTATAATAATCCTTTGTCCCTTTATGTCGATATCGATTATATTGTCAATACCACATTGTTTTAAGAAGGAAGAAGGGATACGTATTCCTTTCGAATTTCCTATAGATACAAGCTTAGTTCTCATAATCAGACTCCTTAATATTATTAATTATGTAATTATATTGTAATTCCATTAATAAAGCAAGTGTCAATTATCATCGGGAGAGGAGGAGAGGGACACTCATTAAATTATGAAATTCCTGAAAAGACATAAGGTCAAGAACTCAGGAAATGAAGAGATTTTTTGTGGAAAAATTTGGGTCGCTGGTCAGGTTAACCCCGAGGCGTCTCAACCCTGCCTCATCTCCCGGTGTGGGGATATGGGTTATATGTACCTCACAGTCCCGGAGCTCCTTTAATGTTTCCATGGCTAATTGGGCTGCGGGATTGGTTATAGCGCTGACAGCAAGAGCGATGAGAGCTTCCTCCAGATCCAGACTGACTGTTTTCTCATTCAGAATTTCCGTTTTGAGTTTGTGCACAGACCCGGTGATATAATCAGGCAACAACTTCAATTTATCTGGAATGCCCGCTAAATGTTTGATGGCATGCATAATCAAGCTGGTAGCCGCATGCATGAGCGGAGAATTATTCCCTGTAATGATAGTGCCGTCCTTCAACTCAATAGCAGCCCCGCAGTAAATTCCCTCATTTCCCTTATTTTCCTCCTGTCCAGCCCTGGCCGCTTCACGGGCCGGTGCCACAACCCTGCGGTATTCCGGCTTAAGGTTGCAGTCCTCGATAAAAAGCTCTACCCTTTGTACGGTATCTTTGTCTGCAAAACCCATGGCGTACTCACACCGGTAACGGAAATACCTGCGGATGATTTCCTGCATGGCAGCTTCCTTTGTGCCTTCATCGACCGTGATGGCAAAACCGGCCCGGTTTACCCCCATGTCTGTCGGTGATTTGTAAAGTGATTCACCCCCCGTTATTTTTTCCAATATCCTTTTTAAAACAGGAAATACTTCCACATCCCGATTGTAATTCACCACAATCTGTCCGTAGGCATCCAGATGAAACGGGTCAATCAGGTTAAAATCTTTGATGTCCGCAGTGGCCGCTTCATAGGCAACATTTACCGGATGTTTGAGCGGCAGGTTCCAGATAGGAAAAGTTTCAAACTTGGCGTATCCGGATTTTATTCCCCGCCGATAGTCGTGGTAGAGTTGAGATAGGCAGGTAGCCAACTTACCACTTCCCGGGCCAGGGCCTGTCACTATGACTAATGGTTTTTCTGTTTCGATATACCCATTCGCCCCATAGCCTTCATCGCTGACGATCAATTCGACATCTGTTGGATATCCCCTGGTATAACTGTGGGTATAAACCTTTATCCCCCGTCTCTCCAACTTATTTTTAAACAATGTGGCTGCTGGTTGGTTTTCAAAACGGGTAATGTTCACACCCAGCACATTGATCCCCAAGCCCCTCAAGTCATCGATGAGTTTGAGGGCATCCGAATCGTAAGTAATACCAAAATCAGCCCTTATCTTCTTCCTTTCAATATCCCCGGCGTAGATGCATAGCAGAATATCGGCCTTATCTTTCAATTCCGAGAGCAGCCTCATTTTGATATTTGGATCATAGCCGGGTAGAACCCTTGCAGCATGGTAATCATATAAAATTTTTCCGCCAAACTCGAGATATAATTTATTATCAAACATTTTCACTCTTTCAAGAATTTCCGATGTTTGTTCTTTCAGGTACTTTTCGTTATCAAAACAGATCTTTTGGATCATTTCTCCTTCCCCGAACCTCCATACATGAAATTTTTGTTAGAACAATTATAATAATGCATTCCGAAAAGATTGGATAGTAAAAAAAAATAAATATTATCCCAAAAACCTTACCATGAAATATTTTTCCTTTAAAATGTGGGACAGTTCTCCCCGGTGGTTCATATTTCCCCGGAAGCATTTGTCACTTTAATGATGTGTTCGCTGTTCCGTCCTGTTTTGCACAAAAGTTTCTATCATACTAAACCATATGATTTTATTAGGCAATTTCTAAAATAGTGAGTGGGTATAGTCAATCTGTCCATGTACTGGGACTATGGCAAGCAGATTGCATCCTATGAACAGAACAGGAAATTATTAGCACAATAAATAGCTGAAAGGGGGCGCGTATGAAAAATATGGCCCGGATGAATAGGGATTTACTGAGGTAGGAATCAGGCTTTTGAGGCTCAATGCCTACCATTCACGCTCATTATCTTCATCGTCACCACCCCCCCCCTCTGTGCCTTCTCGCGATTGATACCTGCACGTTTTATTTTTGAAATAGGATGTACACGTTGACAATGGAATACAGGGCACATTGTTCAGGATACACCACCTTCCGCCTGATCCAAAGAAGGACATGCCAAGGATATCAAAAAGGTCGTCTTCCATAATGGATTCCCCGAACGTTAGCTAAGGACAGAGAGCACAGAGCAATGAGTCTCGTGGATCGTACCCCCCACATGAGCGAAGTGCTGAGAGCATAGAGCTAAGAACTCAGAGCAATATCGTGATTCACCCCTTTACCCCTAAAAGATTCTAAACCCTTAAAACTAAAAATACAATTATTTTCAGTGTAGTTTGCTTAAGCTGGTTTTTTGGCTTCTACGAGGCAGTCCATTCTCTCGCCTGTCCTTAAGAGCTTCACGTTGATGAAACCTGCCTGTGTCAGGGCATCTTTAACCTCACGAAACGTGTAGGTGTCACCACCTAAAGTATTTACGAGCATGTTAAGGGCGAATAATGTTCCAGCGGGTGGTTTTGTGCGGGATTCATCCATGATGTGGTCCCTGATGAGTATAGGACCTCCGGGCATAAGTGCCCGATAGACCTTAGTAAAAAGTTCAATGTTCTGTTTAATGCTATTCTGGTGGATAATTGCAGAAATAAGTGCCAGGTCGTACCCTCTCGGAAGCTCATCTTTGTGAAAGTTACCGGCAACACATTTCACGCGGTCGTAAAGCCCTTCTGCCTTAAGCCTCTTTTTAGCCATAGGAATGACGCTTCTAAAATCAAAAATGACTGCCGTCATTTCCGGATTCTTCCTGAGAAAAGCAATTGTATATGTACCTGACGCCCCTCCGACATCCAGAAGCCTTTTGAACCGGCTTACATCATAGTCATTAGCAATCTCTATGGATAGACTACGGCCTATCGCATGCATAGCTCCTATAAAGGCCTCCCTGTTTGTCTCATCAATTTCGGCCTGTTGTTGTTTGCGCCTGTTTCCTTTTCTTACTGCGTCTGTGAGATGACTCCAGCCATCCCAGAGCCTGCTCATATGAAGCACTATAGGGAGAACCGTCTCCGGATGATGTGAAGAGAGAAATACACCCTTCTCTGTGTTTTTGTATCGGTTATTTTGTTTTTCAAGAAGTCCAAGAGCGACAAGACTGTCAAGGATTCTGGTTGTTGCTCTTGTATCAAGCCCCATCATTTCTGCCAGTTCATCTGCCGTAGCAGGTTTTTCGTCGAGACGGGTAAAAAAATCTAATTCAGCCGCAGTAATGATTACCCGGCTTTTCATGAAGCCAAATGCATCGGCTATAATAGTATCGTACTGTACCATTGTTATCCCCTTATTAATTATAGAAACTCTTTTTTCTCACTTTACTATCTTAATTAATCTTCCATTTTCTTACAACGGAAAACTGGTTGCAAAACTCCTCACATAGTCACATTTTATTTGATTTCGACGGACAAGGTATATAATATAATGCTACAGGTCATATAAAAAGGATTGGAGAGAAATATGGCGAATGTCGGCGTTGTTGGGGTTCAATGGGGAGATGAAGGCAAGGGAAAGATTATTGATATCTTAAGTAGTCATGCTGATGTAATTGTGCGGTTTCAAGGCGGGGCGAATGCAGGCCATACAATTGTAGCCGGTGGGAAAAAGATAATACTCCATCTGATCCCGTCAGGCATACTCCATGAAGGTAAGCATTGCATCATAGGCAATGGTGTGGTTTTAGACCCAGAAGTATTTGAAAAGGAGATAAATGAACTCAAGGCCCTTGGATATATAAAGGATGATAAAAAATTAATGGTAAGTGGTCTTACCCACCTGATCATGCCCTACCACAAGAAATTAGATGTATTGAAGGAATCTAAGGGGAAGAAGAAGATAGGTACAACCGGCAGAGGCATTGGTCCTGCATACGAAGATAAGATGAGCAGGATGGGCATAAGGGTAGTCGATTTACTTGATAAAAAGGTATTTTCAGAGAAAGTAAAACAAAACCTTGAGATTAAAAATTTTCTTATCAAAAGGTTTTATAAGGATGAGGCCTTTAAATTAAGGGATATAGTGAAAACCTATAGCGACTACAGAAAGCTCTTAAAGAGATATACTGCTGATACCGTATATTTCCTCCATAAGTCCATAGAGCAGGGTAAGAATATATTGTTTGAGGGGGCACAGGGTACATACCTCGACATAGACCACGGCACATATCCCTATGTTACCTCTTCAAACACTGTATCAGGGAATATCGCCTCTGGCTCAGGTGTCCCGCCAACAATCATAGATTATATCCTTGGTATATGCAAGGCCTACACCACAAGGGTGGGGGGAGGCCCTTTCCCGACTGAACTGGAAGGTGAGGAAGGGAACATAATGAGGGACAGAGGGGTTGAGTATGGTTCTACAACAGGAAGACCAAGGAGATGCGGATGGTTTGATGCGGTAATTGCAAAGAGGGCAATGAAGCTTAACGGGGTGAATGGACTGTGTATTATGAAACTCGATGTCCTCGATGAATTTGAAAGGATAAAGATATGCACAAGGTATAAAATAGGGGCAAGGTTCTATACCCAGCCTCCCATGAGCATAACAGGCTATAATAATTGTGAGCCCCAATACGAAGAGATGGACGGATGGAAGACATCAATAAGAAACGTGACAAGATATGAGGATTTACCACTGAATGCAAAGAGGTATTTGAAGAGGTTGGAGGAGTTACTGGAAGTAAAGATTGATGTAATTTCTACCGGCCCGGAGAGGGAGAGCACAATAATATTGAACAATCCATTTGTTTAGAATATTAGCCATAAGTAGTTAGTCCCGCAGGGCGGGGTCAGCCTTTATAACCTCATTAAATTGTTGAAAAATTGTATATCCATAAATGTATTGACTTTGGCTGTCTGTTTGGGTTTTAATTAATGAATTTAAATATAGATGATAAATGGAGGGAGGGAAAAATGAATGCCAGCAGTTATTGTAAGAGACGGGGAGTCTTTCGAAAGTGCCCTAAAAAGATTTAAAAAACAGTGCGAGAAGACCGGCATTCTCTCTGAAATCAAAAAGAGAGAACATTACGAGAAGCCGAGCGTGAAGAAAAAGAAAAAGATGCTCGCTGCAAAGAAAAGGGCATTGAAGAAATTTAAAAGGATAGCAGACAAAGGCCTTTATTAATGGAATACAGACCCAGAATTGAAGAAGGGCTGAAAGAGGCATTAAAACAGAGGGACAGTCTAAGGGTGTCCATATTAAGGATGCTCCTTGCTTCTATAAAGAATAAAGAAGTTGAAAAGATCAGGGCCTTATTTGAAGATGAGTTTTACGCCCTCGTGAAAACATCGATAAAACAGCACCTCGAATCCATAGATGGTTTCAAAAAAGGGCAGAGGCCTGACCTTGTTGAAAAGGAAGAAAAGGAACTCGAGATATTAAAGGAGTTTTTACCCGCCCAATTGTCGGAAGAAGAGATATCAAAGGAAATAGGTGAAGCGATAAAGACACTCGAAGCGAAAGGCAAACAGGATATGGGAAAGGTTATAAAATTTCTTATGGGGAAATACCCAGGGAGGCTTGACGGAAAAGTGCTAAGCGAAATGGTGCTTCAAAGACTATCTTCACAGTAAGTAGTCAAAAGCCCTCTATGGTAGATAAGACCTTATCATACCTCGATTACTTAAAACTCCTTAGTATTTTCAAAAATTACTCTTTAACCCCCTTCGTTGATGAATCAATATCAGCCCTCAGACCATCCAATAACATTGAAGAAATAGAAGACAGACAGGAAAGGATTGAAGCGACCCTGGAAATTATAAAATGGGATGGAAAGATCCCGCTTACTGATGTCCCTGACATAAGGGATATTATAAAAAGGGTTTTTATAAAGGATTCTGTTCTTGAGGCGCAGGAATTTATACTGATTGCAGGATTTTTAAAGGCCTGCGAAGATATATCAAATTTTTTAAAAAGGGCTCACAACAAGAAGCCGTTTATTGAAGAAGTTATCATAAAGATCAAACCCCTCAAGCACGTTTATTCAAGAATTTCAAAGACTATCAATATAGAAGGTTTCATTGAGGACACAGCGTCTTATGAGCTGTCCAAGATCAGGGCTGATTTATTCATGTTGAGGGAGAGGATAAGAAAGCAGCTAGAAAAGATTATGGAGAGGGATGTAATTCGTCCAGTACTCCAGGATTTTTATATATCCCTCAGGAACAGTAGATATGTAATCCCTTTAAAGCCAAATTTCAATCAGGTTTTTCAGGGTATTGTCCATGATTATTCTCATTCATTAAAGACATCCTTTGTGGAGCCGATTGAATGCGTGGAGCTGAATAACAGCATAAACATACTGGAGAGAGAGGGGAAAGAGGAGGAGAAAAGGATTTTAAAGGAGCTGACAGATTATATAAGGGATTTTGCAAAAGAAATAGAGGTAAATCTTGATGCCGTGAAAGGGTTAGATTTTTACCATTCAATTGCACTTTTCAGTACTGAGTTTGGTTGTGTAAAGCCCCAGATCAGCAAAGATGGATTGATTGATATAAAGCATGCGGTGAATCCTTTTATCTTAATGTCTAAAAAGAACCAGACAGTCCCTATCGATATATTTATGGACAAAGACAAAAAGGCAATGATAATAAGCGGTCCAAATGCAGGCGGGAAGACTGCGGCATTGAAAACAATAGGGCTCCTGTCAGTTATGGCTCAGACAGGTCTATTTATTCCGGCCAAAGGGACTCCGGGGATTCCTTTGTTTTCAAATATATTTGCCATCATAGGTGATGAACAGGATATTTCCATGGAGCTCTCGAGTTTTACCGCCCACATGAAGACTATAAAAGAACTATATGAACGTTCAGATGGTAAGGAGCTTGTCCTCATCGACGAAATCGGGGGTAATACGGAACCGCAGGAGGCATCAGCCCTCTCTATGGGTATTATGGATGCCTTTGTAGAAAAGGGGTGCAAGGTAATCGTAACAACCCATCTTAACCTTTTAAAGGCTTATGGATATACGAAACCATTTGCTATCAACGTAGCCACTGCCTTTGACTCTGAAAGTATCAAACCGATGTATAGGCTTCTGTATGGAGTAGCTGGCTATAGTAATGCGATTAATGTGGCAAAAAATATTGAAATCCCTTCGATAATTATTGAGAAAAGTTATGAATACTTAGGCAAACAGGAATACATGCTTAATGACCTTATCAGTGCCCTGGAGCTTGGTAAAAAGGAAGTGGATGAAGAAAAAAACGAATTGAGAAGGCTAAAAGAAGAGGTAAAGAAGAGGCTTTCTTTTCTGAAGGAAAAAAAGGATGAGTATATAAGAAAATTTGAAGAGAAATGCAACACCAAACTCCTGGAATTTGAGAGGGAATTGGAAAAAATTAAAAAAGAGGTTGCAAAAAAGGAAAGAGCGTCTATAAAGATAGGTAAAGAACAATTAAGTGGTTTGAGGAAAAGATTCATCAGGCATTTAGCGGTTAAGCAGGATGATATTAACGTGGGTGATTATGTAAAGGTGAGGACGCTGGGTAACAGGGGATATGTGGTTGATATTGATAAGGAAGGAAATACCTGCGAGGTTGTCATAGGAAATGTAAGGACAAAGATAGATAGAGGGTACGTGGAAAAGGTAGCCCTTGAACAAAAATCTTTGAGTGGTAGCAGAGTTCAGGTAAATGTCCAGCATATCGAAAAGCCAGAGATAAATGTAATGGGTATGGGGGTTGAAGAGGCGATAACGGAATTAGACAGGTTTATAGACAGGGCAATTATTCAGGGCATGCCAAAGATAAAGGTGCTTCACGGAATTGGAACAGGAAGGTTGATGAATGCAATCAAAGACCATCTTACAGAGGTTGATTATGTGAAGAGCCTTAAAAGGGACGACAAGAATTCGGGGGTAACAATAATAGAGCTCTTATGAAATCTACAGTAGATACATTACTCGAGAGGATAAACATCCTCGATGTGGTTTCCCAATATGTCAAATTAAGAAGAACTGGTAAGAATTTTGTTGGCTTATGCCCATTTCATAAAGAAAAAACTCCATCTTTCAGTGTAAGTACTGAAAAACAAATATATTATTGTTTTGGATGTCGTGAAGGAGGCAATGTAATCAATTTCTTGATGAAATACGAAAGCTTAAGCTTTCAAGAAGCCATTGAAAATCTTGGACGTCAATATGGAGTTGAAATAGTCAGGAGAGGAAGTACAAAAAGGTCTAATTCTTATGATGCTTTATCAAAGCTAACTGATTTTTATCATCAGAGCCTGAAAGAGTCCAAGATTGCCATGCAGTATCTTTCAAATAGGGGTATTGATGCTGATGCAATTGATGAGTTTAAGATAGGTTTTAGTGAAGGGCAGAGGCATAAGATAAAGGATTTTTTAAAGCATGCAGGTATTCCAAACGACATTTTTTTAAGTACAGGTATACTGAGGATTAAAGATGCTGTCATATATGACATGTTCAGGGGCAGAATAGTAATCCCCATCCTTGATGTAAACAAAAAGGTAATAGGGTTTGGTGGAAGAACAATAGAGAAGGATGGATTTCCAAAATATATCAACTCACCGGAATCTTCTGTATTCTCCAAGAGGTATTCACTATTCGGGATAGACAAAACAAGGAAGCATATTGCGGAAAAGAATGAGATTTTCATTGTAGAAGGTTACTTTGATTTTATTTCCCTTTATATGTATGGTCTTAACAATATTGTATCTACCCTCGGCACATCGGTGACTGAAGGACAGCTTTCTAAATTGAGGAATTATACGGATAACATTACGTTAATGCTCGATGGAGATGAGGCAGGCATAAAAAGCGCCTTGAGGCTGATAGGGCTACTTTCTGAGATGGATATCAACGGCAACATGGTTGTTCTGCCTGAAGGGCATGACCCGGATAGCTTTGTGAGGAAGGAAGGCATAGAGGGTATTAATAAGATTATCAATACAAAAAAGCCCATACTGGACTATTTTTTTGATTACTCTATGAACAAATGCGGCATTAAAAAGCTTGAAGGCAAGATGGCATTTATCAAATCTGTTATGCCGTACATTGGGGGCATAAGAGATGGTATAAAAAAGAGGCTTTACATTAAAAGGTTATCAGAACTCACGAATGTTGAAGAGCACCATTTCTGGGATGGTTTGAAAGAAAGGGGGATTGAACCATCCTCTAAGGAAGATGAACCAACAAGTATTATTGGGAAAAAGGTAATCGGTGTTTTAGTTAGCAACCCGAACCTGTTAAAACTCTTAAAAGGAAAGGAGGTGATAAAGTACATTAAGGATGAAGCTATAAAGGAAATATTGTCCAAAATGTTTGACTACTTTGAGGAAAAAAAACATTTAGAGGTAAATAGTTTCATAAATATATTGGAGAAAGAAGCCCTAAGGGATTTTGTAATCAATGCAGCCTTTGATACAGCAGAATACAATGAGGATGATTTAGAAAGGGTTTTATGGGATTATTTTAAACATGTTGAAAAGAAATTCATGAGAGAAGAGTCAAAAAAGATTACAGAGAGGTTATCAGAAGCTGAAAAAAGGGGTGATGAAGAGGAAATTATGGAGCTTCTCCAGAAGAAGAGGCAGGTTTTAGCACTTATAAAATCAAATTTTATATAGCGAGGTAACCATGCCTGATAAAGTAAAAGTGTTTTTTCCTTACGAAGAAAATAGAGAAGAAAAAGAACTCTATGTGTTGATTTCCACCAGTGATAAACAGGAGAGTATATTTGATAATATTGAACTTTTCGATATAGAGGGTGGAAGCGAGATAGGTCTGGCGGATGGCGAAGGTGTTGAAGAGGTATTTGATGAAAATTTAGAATGTGTTTACGAAGAGGAACCAACAAACCCTATAAGGCATTACATCAGAGAAATGGGGGGTATGGCATTGCTCACAAGGGAAGGAGAAAAAGAAATTGCTATAAGAATGGAAGAGGCGAAGAATGAGATCAAAAAGATTATTCTCTCTTTCCCGGGTACTGTCACAGAACTACTAAACGCACTTTTGGCTTTAAAAACATCGAAGACAACCGTGAAAGATATAACATTTGAGGTTGACGAAGAAGAAGATGTGGATACAGAATTAGAATTTCATAAAGAAAGGGTGATATCACTCCTGGAAAGATTAAAAGGTGCTTATGCAAGATTCAAAGGGGACAACAATGGAAAAAGGAGTAAGTACTGGAAAAAGATAAAAACGATCATTACCGAGATAAATCTTGGCAGGAAGATCATCGAAAGAATAATCCTGAGGATGAGAAGGTATGTAGAAAGGATTGAAAGGATAGAAAGAGAGATAAAAAAATATAAGAAGCTAAAGAGCAGGGAAGGCAGGAAAAATCTGGCCGTGTTTTATAAGAAATTAGAAAGAATTGAACAGGAAATAGGAACCTCTGCCCGTGAACTTAAAACCTATTTGAAAAGAATTGAAAATGCTGAAAAAAGTTGCGTAAGTGCTAAGAATGAGTTAGTCAAGGCTAATTTGAGACTCGTTGTAAGCATATCAAAGAGATATATAAACAGAGGGCTCTCTCTCCTGGATCTCGTCCAGGAGGGCAACATCGGATTGATGAAAGCGGTGGACAGGTTTGAGTATAAGAGAGGTTACAAATTCAGCACCTATGCTACCTGGTGGATAAGGCAGGCCATTACAAGGGCAATAGCTGATCAGTCAAGAACGATAAGGATACCTGTCCATATGATAGAAACTATTAACAAGATTGTCAGGGTTTCAAGAGGGCTTGTACAGGAATTAGGACGGGAACCCTTCCCTGATGAAATCGCAGAGAAGATAGGATTCCCTGTAGACAAGGTGAGAAAAATATTGAGAATTACAAAAGAACCTATTTCTTTAGAAACACCGCTAAATGATGATGAAGATACACACCTGGCTGATTTTATAGAGGATAAGAATACACCTACACCACAGGATACTGCCATATTTGGTGACCTTATAGAAAATCTGGATAAGGTACTCGCGACGCTCACGCCAAGAGAGGAAAGGGTGGTAAGGATGAGATTTGGTCTTGGAGAGAAACATGACCATACATTAGAGGAGGTAGGGCAGGTTTTTGAAGTAACAAGGGAAAGGATAAGACAGATAGAAGTAAAGGCACTGAAAAAACTGAAACACCCTACAAGGGCACAAAAGTTAAAGTGTTTTATAGATACTTAAAATAGGTCCTGTCTTTTATTCAGGATTCGCTTTTCTGGATGCTGAATTCTGGCTATTTTTCAATATAATTTTTGCTTGACAAATATCAGCCATTAAAATATTGTATACAAAATTTTCTTTTATATTCTCCCAAGGAGGAATCAATTATGAATTTTACAATGACAGAGGAGCAAGAATTTTTTAAAAAGACCATTGCCGACACTGTGGATAGATTGGTTGTTCCAAAGGCTCAGGAGATTGACGAAAAAGATGAATTTCCGTGGGAAGTATGGAAGGAGTTTACAAAGCTCGGCTATCTTGGACTGCGTTATCCTGAAGAGATAGGTGGGATGAATGCAGATAAAATCATGTGTATGACCTTTTACGAAGAAATTACGAGGGGTTCTGTTGGTTTTGCCCAGAGCGTCATAATGAATGTCTTAATGGGAACATATTTCATATATAAATTCGGAAGCGATGCAATCAAGGAACGATGTCTCTATCCAGCAATGGGGGGCAAGAAGATTGCCACAATGTGTTTTACTGAAGACCAGTCGGGTTCTGACCTTGGGGCAACAAGGACAACCGCAGTAAAAGACGGGGATGGCTGGAGGATTAACGGAACAAAGATGTGGATTACAAATGGGCCTATATGTGATTTTTGTACAGTCCTTGCCACCACGGATCCATCAAAGGGGCTTAAAGGATTAAACTTTTTTTTAGTGGAAAAAGGAACACCAGGTTTTTCAAGCGGTCAGGTTATCCATAAAATTGGATGTAGAGGAACTGTTACCGGGGAACTGGTATTTGATAATGTATGGGTACCTTATGAAAATTTTCTTGGAGAAGAGCTTGGAAAAGGTGTCTTTTATGTTAGTGATATCCTTGACGAAGTAAGGTTAATGACAGGGGCAATGGCCCTTGGTATAGCAAGAGGTGCTTATAGCGAAGCGCTGGAGTATTCAAAGAAAAGGGTGGCCTTTGGCCAACCAATAGGCAACTTTCAGTTGATAAGAGAGAAGTTTGCCGAGATGGATACATTTATGAATGCAGCAAGGCTTATGGTTTACTATGGTGCATGGCTCTTGGAAAATAGTATGGAAAGCAGAATAATAGCGGCAGAGGCAAAGATGTATGCTACAGAGGTGTGCCTTAAGGTAGTTGATGAATTGACCAGGATTTACGGTGCAAATGGCTTTGCCTACGAATATACCCCGCAGAGGTACTTTAGGGATGCAAGGTTTCTCTTATACGGCGGGGGTACACAAGAGGTGTTAAAGGACTTTATAGGCAGGACTATTATAGGCAAGTTGTAAAAGAGCTATCAGCTGTTAGTTTTCAGCCATTAGAAGCTTAGCATTTTGTTTTTAAAGCTGATAGCTGAATGCCAATAGCTTGAAAAAGGAGGTTGGTTAAGTGCATATTTTAGTCTTCATAAAGCAGGTGGCTGATACAGAAGCGAGAATTATAATAAAGGGTGATCAAAAGTCTCTGGAGATAGAGAATAAATATAACATAAACTTTTTTGATGAGGTTGCAATTGAAGAGGCGATAAGAATAAAGGAAAGGATTAAAGATAGTCAGGTCACGGTATGCACCTATGGGACAAAAAAGGCAGTTGAGGCACTGAGGACAGCTATAGCAATGGGTGCAGACCGAGCCTTTTTGCTGGACAATACTAATTTAGAGAATCATGACCCTTTAATAATAGCAAAAATACTTTCGAGCTTTGCAAAAAGGGAAGGTTTTGATTTGATTCTGTGTGGAAGGCAGGCAATTGATGATGAGAATGCGAATATTGGGGCTATAACCGCAGAATTTTTAGGGATACCGCATGTAAGTGCAATCTTAAAATTAGAAATTATGGATGAAAAAAAGGTAAGGGTGGAGAGTGAGCTGGAAGGCGGCAGAGAGGTGGTGGAGGTACAGTTGCCTGCGCTTCTCACAACTCAAAAGGGTTTAAATGAGCCGAGGGTTCCACTCATTACCGGTGTTATGAAGGCCATGAAGGCTGCCATACCTTCAATAGACCCTTGTTCCCTGGGAATAGCAAAAGAAGATATAAATACAGATGCATCAAGGGTAATTGTCCTCTCCTATGAACCTCCAAAAAAAAGACCACCTGTGAAGATAATAGAGGGAGAAACACCCGAAGAAAAGGTTGAGAATCTGATGAAGGTCTTAAAAGAAGAAGCAAAGGCAATATAGAAGGGAGAAAAGTCATGTCTAAAGATATACTCATATTTGTGGAATGCAAAGAAGGTACTGTGAGAAAGGTATCACTTGAGTTGCTAACTAAGGGCAAGGAATTTACAGAGAGATTCTCCTCCAATTTATATGCAGTTCTTATCGGTTACCAGGTTAAAGGAATTGCTGAAGAATTAAAGGCGTTTTCGGACAAGGTACTTGTTGTGGATAATGAAATATTAAAGAATTATAGATGGGATACCTATGCGGCTGTATTAGAACAGCTCGTAAAGAAATATATACCTTATATGGTGTTTGGTGCATCCACCATAACGGGTAAGGACCTTTTTCCAAGACTTGCTGCAAGATTGAATGTGACGATAGTGTCTGATGCAGTTGGGATAGATTTTGGTGGTGAAGGTGTGAGGATTAAAAAACCCATCTTTGGCGGAAAAATTATATCCTGGACAGCATGCAAGGAAGGCTCAACTCCGCTTGTAACATTCAGACCGAATTCGTTTTCTATCCATAAAAGGTCATTAAACGGTGAGTTAATAGAAGAATCATTGAAGATAGCAAAAGATCCAAGATTAAATGTTGTAAATATTGAAAGGGGTGGTTCAAAGAAGGTGGATATACAGGAAGCGGATTTTATTATCTGTGGTGGCAGGGGTATGAAGGGGCCTGAAAATTTTCAAGTCCTTGAGGAAATTGCAGATATTATGGGGGGAAGGGTAGGTGCTTCCCGTGCTGTGGTGGATAGCAAGTGGAGAGAATATGGTGACCAGGTTGGTAAAAGCGGAAAGACAGTATCGCCAAAACTCTATATAGGCTGTGGTGTATCGGGTGCATTACACCATACAATGGGAATGGACACATCAAAAGTAATCGTTGCGGTGAATAAAGACCCTAATGCCCCTATCTTTCAGTATGCTGATTATGGAATCGTAGATGACCTCTTCAATATATTGCCTATCCTTAAAGATGAATTAAAAAGGGCAAAGGAAGAAGTTTAGAATGGAAAAGATTGATGTAGTTATAGTAGGGGGAGGACTTTCAGGGCTTTCCTGTGCTTATAAGCTTGCAGAAAAGGATATGCAGGTAATTGTCCTTGAAAGGGGGGATTTCCCTGGTAGCAAAAATGTAACCGGTGGAAGGCTCTATCTCATGCCCATAAAGGAATTGATTGGAGATATGTTTGATGATGCACCCTTTGAGAGAAAGGTTGTCCGGGAGAGGTGGAGTCTTTTTGGGGAAGGAAACTCAATCAATATTGACTTTGCAAGTGAAAAACTTAGAGTAGAAGACCATAGCTATACAGTGCTCCGTGCTAACTTTGATAGATGGTTCTCAGAAAAGCTAATGGAGAAGGGTGTATTTGTGATCCCAAAATACAGGGTGGATAACCTTTTGTGGGAGGAAAACAGGATAGTTGGCATAAAGGCCGGAGAAGAAGAGATATATGCAAACGTTGTAGTTGCCTCAGATGGTGTTCTTTCTTTTATGGCCGAGAAGGCGGGATTGAGAACAAAGATGAAACCCAAAAACTATGCAGTTGGCATAAAAGAGGTAATAGAACTGCCAAAAGAAAAGATAAATGACAGGTTCAATGTAGATAACGGGGATGGTTGTGCCCATCTGTTTGTGGGGGATGTAACAAAAGGTCTTTTTGGTGGAGGATTCTTATATACAAACAGAGAGACTATTTCACTCGGTATAGTAGCAGGTATAAATGCGCTGATGGGAAAAACCCCCTCTATTGAAACCCATGCGTTGATGGATGCATTTAAGGAAAGGTATGAGATTAAGAGACTTATAGAGGGAGGGGGCCTTGTAGAATACTCGGCCCATATTATTCCAGAAGGTGGTTATGATGGTATCTCGAAACTTTATGGCAATGGTATCATAGTAACAGGCGATGCGGCAGGTTTTGCGCTGAATATGGGGGTAACAGTAAGGGGAATGGAATTTGCTATTGCATCAGGAATAATTGCCGCAGAAACCGTTATGAAAGCAAAAGAAGCTGGTGACTATTCGGGGAAGACACTTTCATATTATGAAAATAGATTAAAAGAAACCTTTGTCTTGAAGGACATGGAATCCTGTAGAAAAATGCCCGAGTTTCTCGACAACGAAGATTTTTTTACATATTATCCGAAATATTTTCCTGATTTTTTAGAAAAGGCCATGTGGTTTGGTAAAGAACCTAAAGAAAGGGTAGGAAAGACCTTGTGGGGGGCATTAAAAACCTCCGGTATGTTGAGTTTTAGAAGATTGAAAGACCTTTATAAAATTAGGAATATATGAGGTGGTGAGATATGAGAATTGATGAAAAGCTTGCCATTGATGCATTTAAAACGGACAAAGAAAGTCATATAAAGATAAACCATGAGATATGCAGGTCAAAATGCAAGGTAAAATATTGTTTGTTTATCTGCCCCGGCCATCTTTATTCCTATAACGAAGAAACAGACGAGGTTGTTGTGGAGTTTGCAGGATGCCTGGAGTGCGGTACCTGTAAAGTTGCGTGTATCGAAGGTGCCATAGACTGGACATACCCTAAAGGGGAGTTCGGGGTTCAGTACAGATTTGGCTAAGATTATCTGCTAAAAAGTAACCCTTCAGTTTCATTTTTTAGTCTATTCCAAATTAACACTTGATGCTGGTTTTTTACCCTCCATATAGACTGATTTTTTGAAATATTTTTACTGTCTACTATGATTTTAACAAAATATATACTGTATAATATAATTTTTATTATTTGTATATTTAGTAATAATTACAATATATTATAAATATTACATAATATTCTTAGTGAATCCTTGTTATGTACAGTATAATTTTTTTCTTGACAATTATATTTGGACTTTATAAATTATACTATCGTGGTAAGTAATCTGTTTAAACAATGCTATTTTAAGGGTGTTAACTATGTCTAAAGATACTGCTCAAACGTGGATTAACAGCAAGGAAATATTAAAAAAATGCGGTATTTCCAGGGCAACATTAAACAACTATATTAAACTTGGGATTATTCCAAAGCCTATCGTCCAGAAACCACAAGAGGATATGAAAAAGACAAAAAAAATAGGCTATTTTCCGCAGATGGTTTTAAACAATATAGAAATGGTCAAGCGTTTAAAAAAAGAGGGGAATTCTGTAGAAAATATAGCCCAAAAATTAAAGGTAGTACCTATTTCTGAACCTGTTACTGTGGAAGAGAAACAAAAGGTATCTGAAATTTTACACACTGGAAGTAAAGAGCTCAGGTTAACTATCGATAATATCGAGACCCCGGCCTACCTTCTTAACTATCAATTTGAAATAGAGTGGATAAACAGGGCAGCAGAGGAAAAAATTTTTAATCAATCGGTCAGATTAATAAAAGACACCGAGTTGAGAAATATTTTTAGATTATTCTTTAACTTGAAATTTCATGACAACATTCAGAACTGGGAGAACCTTTTTGACTTCCATGCAGCCTTTTTAAAATCAAAAATTTCCAGGGACCTTGTTGAAAAACTATACCAGGGAATTTCTGAAAGTGAGGTCAGTTTTTTAAAAAAGGCATATGACAGGGCTCTCAGTCTGCCCAAACAAGTAATTAATCAAAATCTTATTACTATTACGAGACAGGATGGATCAAAAGAGCCGTATCGGCTCTATACCACATTTTTCAGGGAAGGTTTATTTTTCCTTTATGTACCAAGTGATAGTTTATTTGAAGGAATAACAGAGTTTTTATCAAACCGCGGGCAGGTAATCAACGAATTGCTTCACCAACGTATGTCAACCCTGGTTTATTTTTGTGTACTTGTCGCTGATTTACAGGATTCAGTCCGTATATGCGCTGAACTGCCACCGGAAGAGTACTTTGAATTGATCAACCTGATATGGAAAACGATGGAAGAATCTTTTAAAAAATATTACGGCATCTATGGAAAACATGTTGGTGACGGAATTGTGTATTATTTTTTAAAGGAACGGGGTTCAAACTATATTATGAATGCCATCAATTGTGCAATGGAAGTAAAAGAAAAAATGGAAAAACTTTCCATCGAGTGGAAAATACGTAAAAAGTGGGCCAATGAGCTTTATTTGAATATCGGCATAAATGAGGGCCAGGAATATATTAGTGCAATCCACGCCTCAACAAGTATAGAATTCACAGCCCTCGGTGATACTATAAATTATGCGGCGAGGTTATCCGATATTGCCCAATATGGTTCCATATTCACTACAAAAAATTTGATGAATAAATTAAAAGAAGAAGACCGTAAAAATATCCGTTTTGGTATTAAAAGAAAATTACAGGATAGGGAAGTATTTATAGAGAATACATTTTCCCGGGTTATCGACCTTGTAAATGGAGATGATATGAGACGTGGAAAATTTATGGATATTACAGCACTTCCTGTCACAGAAATTATTAGGTAGAATGTTGGTACCTATTTATAAAACTTTTATGTTTGTGGTGTTATAAAACTGCAGCATGGCTAATCTATGAAAATAATAAGGATAAACAAGACTACATAATGTATAGAAAAGAGTTGACAATATCGGTAAAGTTTAGTAATTATTCTAAAATATATAGAAAAAGTTTTGTGGTTCTTGAGAATATTTAAATAAGGAAGATTATGGACAAAATTTGCATCGTAAAAAGAAGGAAAGGTGTAAAACAAGGACAGGATTCAGTAGAAAAGGTTGTTGAGGTCACACCTTATACCTTGACAGACACCACCGGTCAGAATAAAGATGAAGGTTCAGTTTTTGAAGAGGTTACCAGCGATAAAGATGAAATAATCTCTGTTGAACTAACTCCTGAGCAATCTACAATGGTTCAGTCCTTGGAGTATATAAAATCTTTATCCCTGGATAAAGACCACGGTGTAAAATTGGATATGCTGCGAGATGCTGATGGGAAGGTTCTTTTCAATTTCCATTTTAGGCCTGTATATACGGTAAAGATGCTTAACTCCAAAAATGTATGTGAGATGTTACAAATAGGAAGAAGTTTTTTGGCAAAACTTGTTAAAACAAAAAAGATCAAGAGTTATAAAATTGGTAGACGGAGACGTTTTTCGTTGGAGGATATCCTTGAGTATCTTAGCAAAAGTCTGGAGATATAGGTGGTCCTTGATTAAGTGGTATAACTTTTAAAAAGGAGAGTCTATATATGTATTACGAATATTGGGGTCTTAAGAAACCACCTTTTGACAATGTCCCTGACCCATCAATGTATGTTGAATCCCATATATCGGTGGAGAACACTATAGCAGAAACACTTTTTGCTATAGAGGAAGGGAATGAATGCATTGCGGTCATTGTTGGAGATGTGGGTTTGGGGAAGACCTTATCGTTGAGAATAATCCTTGATTCCCTGGACCAGGAAAAATATAAGATAGCTTTTATTACCAATCCCGATATGTCCTTTGTACAGCTTTTGAGAGAAACTATCGGTCAGTTGACCGGGAAACAGTGTGAAACAAAAGGGAAGATAAACCTTCTGGAGACCTTTAATAAACTTTTATTTGAGACTATAGATGAAGGTAAAAAGGTCCTTATTTTTATCGATGAGGCGAATGCCATTTCCCCGGCTAATCTGGAAAGTTTAAGATTGCTTACTAACATGCAGGATGACACCAGAAATTTGTTTACTATTGTCCTTTCAGGGCAGATGGAGCTGGCAAGGAGATTAGAACATCCAAAACGCGCTAATCTGTTTCAGAGAATCGGAACCTATAACAGGATAGACAAAATTCAATCTGAAGAACTTTTAAAAAACTATGTTGAAACACGCCTGAAACTGGCGGGAGCAACAAAAAAAATATTTACCGAAGATACCTTCCCTTTTTTATGGGAATATTCTGAACATGGTATACCCCGTCTTATTAACAAAATTTGTAAATTGTGTTTGAAGGCAGGGGAAACGAATGAGTTTGATAAGATAACTGGGGAGGTTGTAAATCAGATTGGGGAACGTTTTCAAAAATTAACTGGACCGGACGTTCAAAAGAGGAAACCTAGAAAAAGGCCTGCAAAAGAACCAGTTCGAGAAGAAAAAGAACCCATACATGAAGAGATTGAAACCAAAATAGAAAAAGAACCAGAAAAGGTTTTTGTAAAACCGGAAGTAGAGAAGGTTGAGCATATAGAAGAAAGACCTCCTGAAGAAAAAATAAAACCAGTTTTAGAACCGGAACCCCCCAAGAAAACTGCAGAAATAATGAAAGAGGTTCCGACAGAGGCGCCAGAAGAGACAAAAATTGGTGAGTTTAAGATTAAAATTGATATTCCTCCCAATATACTTGAGCAAGCTCAATCATCAAACAGGGAAAGCCGTCTTAAAATAGCCGGAGTTTTAGCTGCCCAGACCCTTGAAAAATATCCTCAATTGACGTCTTCGTCTTCAGCTGATCCGGTTTCTATATGGAGTGAAATCAGGGATTTAATCTTGAATAAGCTTGAACGAGAAATCGGGCCAACTCAATAATAAACACACTTGCCTTAGTTCTTTCAGGATTCTTTGTTTTCCAGTTTTTGTAAAATCTGTTGTGCCTTCCTGTTTTTTGGGTTTATGGATAGCACGAAATTGAGCCTTCGGAGAATTTCCTCCCTTTTTGAACCTTCTGGATTTGACCTTTCCCGTATATAATCAAGGTGGACAAGGTTGTAATTGGCCTGTTCATGTAATGGATTCAATGAGAGGGAAGTTTTATAGGCAGAAACAGCATCTTCATAATTTCCCATCTCTTCGTAAATAGAACCAAGGTTATTCCATACCTCTGGATGATTGCGGTCTAATTCTATTACCCGTTTGTATGACTCTATTGCGTTTTTGTAGTCACCCTGCTGTGTATACAGATTACCAAGATGGAAAAGGGCCTTTATATGGTCAGGGTCTATTTCTAAAACCTTTTTATACTGCTCCATTGCTTCATCGAACATATCCTGGCGGTCGTGTAAAACAGCGAGGCAAAAGCGGGGTGAAACAGTAAGGGGATCGATTTCTATAGCCTTTTTATATTGTTCAATTGCCCCCTGATAATCACCCTGTAAATCTGCTATCTGGGCAAGATTGATTGTTGCTTCAACATCTAAAGGGTTTAGTTTAAGCGCCTTTTCATACATCTGTTTTGCGCTACCGAATCGCTCCATTCTTTCGTAGACATAGCCCAGGTTGTTATATGCCTCAGGATTATCAGGTTCAAGGTCAACCACTTTATTAAAACACTTTAAAGCCTTATCATAATCTTCCTTTTGTAAATAAATAAAACCAAGATTCACGTATCCATCTGTAAACTTATTATCGAGTTGTATGCTTTTTTTATAAGCTACAATGGCTTTATCGACATTAGATTCAGTGCTGTCATAGTTGTACCCTTCCATGAACCATTCCCTGGCAGTCTTTTTTTTGCTCATTTACCCTCCTCCTTGAGGTTCTGTCTCAAATTTAAAGGAAACGAATGTGTTCTGAAACGGGATATCTTTTATAAAATTTTAAACATGCTATCAAACGAGTAATTCCTTGTCAAGGGTAAAGAGACCAGAATAACCCTTGAAATTTATAACTGAAGCCCATCGACATCTATCCAGTGTATGACCTATACAATAAAAAAGTTAAGGGAAGCCTCTAACTACAGGCTAAATCGACTATATTGATGAAATTAAGAAAATAAATAAAATGCCGATTATTAAAATTGAAGGGAAGGCGATTAACCGGTTAGTACTTTATCGTTGACAAAATTTATAGGTAGTGGTAATTAAAAAACAAGTATTATAAGGGATTAAACAGAAAATCATTTAGATTTAGAGGGCTATATCGGAAATAATTTGAGTGCAAGGAGTTAGTTATGGTGAAGAATGAGGTCGAGGTTTTTCGTAAAACAATAATATTTAAACAGTGTCCAAAGATCAAAAACCGATGAAAAAAGAGAAAGAATTCACTGAACATGATTATCGGGAAATCACTGGGTCTGAAGTTATTGGAAGTTGGCCGTTTCGTATCCGGGATTTTATCGTTCATTACCTGGAACTTTTATTTGTTTTGCTAATTGCATGCTTGGTAATAGCTGTTTTCTTTCTTTTTCCCTTCAAATTTGCATTCTTGAACCTTTTTTATCTCCCTGTACTCACAGCCGCATATTTTTTAGGAAAACGCTATGCTTTCCTGGCATCCATACACATTATCTTGCTTGTGGTTGTCTCGGCCTTTATTCGACCCGAATGGTTCACAGTAGGAGGAACCCAATTAAGCACCATGGTTATGATTTCTATCTGGGGGGGATTCCTTGTTATTACCAGTATAGGTATTGGTTCGCTTCAAGAGCGTCTTGCCAAGGGTTTTGCGGAAACCCGCCATCTTTACGAAGAATTAAAAAGAGGCCGCGTAGTAGAAGAGATGAAGGAAAAAGTTGAAAAAGCGCTCTACGCCACTATGGATCCTGTAGTAGCAAAGCTAGCCACCGAAGATAAATTAAGGTTTGAAAAAAGAGAAATCAGTATTATGTTCACTGATTTAACGGATTTTACCACATATTCAGATCAACATCCCGCCGATGTGGTTCTCGAGGAACTTAATTCATTCCTTGGCCAAATGGAACCAATTACAGAGATGTACAAAGGTCACATTGATAAGTACATGGGTGACGGGGTTATGCTTGAGTTTGGTGCCCCCATAGATTATGACCAGCATGCCCTCATGGCTGTTCTTGCTGGCTGGAAAATGCAAGAAAAGGTTAAAATCTTGAGCCTGCCCTGGCGATTACGGTGTGGCATTGCCACAGGAAATGTGATTATAGGTATGTTTGGGGTACGTCGTAAGGCATATAGTGCCCTTGGTGACCGTGTAAATGTTGCCAAGCGTCTGGAAGAAATATGTGAACCTGGAAAGGTTTTTATTGACGAACCAACATACTTAGCGGTCGAGCCTTTTATAAACGTAAATAAACTCCGAAATAAAGGATATGGACGCCAGACAGATAAAGAATTGCTTGAACAAGTAAGTGTTCTTGAAGAGAGGTTAGCCCAGGATACTGAAAATCCTGAGATACTATACAAAATTGGTAAAACTTATTACGAACTACGAGATGCTTCAGAAGCTATCCGATACTTTGAGCGTGCCTTAGCTTCGGACCCGGAATCGACTGAAATTAGACTCGCATATGCTGATGCAAACCTTAAGAAAGAAGAGTTTGAAAAAATCCAGCTTAAGGGAATATTGCAGAAGATTACTATTTACGAGGTCACGGGTATTAAAAACCGTTGGGATGACCCTTCAGTAATTCCACTATCACTATCTTCAAAATACCGCCAACTTGAAGCTCTTAAGGACATCCCATCTGACTTAGTTCGCTCCGTTGAAGCCCTGGATGGTTCCATAGGTCATGGACAGGTTGTAGGATTACTTTCATATGCAATAGCCAATCATATGAATTTGAATGAGGAGTTTAAAAAAACAATCTTACAGGCTGGATATCTTCAGGATCTTGGGAAGGAAGCTGTACCCCATCACATCTTAAATCGTTCTGCAAGCCTCACAGAACAAGAAGCAAAGTTAGTGGAAAAGTATGTTCTGGAAAGTGTGGCCATTTTAAAACGTTTAGGATATGTGGAACCACAACTTCTTGAGATTGTGAAACACCATCACGAAACGTGGAATGGAAATGGTTACCCAGACGGGTTAAAGGGGGAAGATATTCCCGTCGGGGCACGTATTACATGTGTCGCCGAAGCATACAGCGCTATGACATCATGGCGTCCCTATCATGAACCTTGGGATTCTCGTATGGCCTTGAGTGAGCTCCGTAAGGCAGTGGAAAGAGGGGTTTATGACCCTCAGGTGGTTGAAGCCCTCATCGAGGTCCTTAAACCGGATTCTTAGGTTTCCTGTAAGTTTTATTACATAATTGAGCTTTATAATTATCTATCTTCTCTTAAAAAAACAGCAAGTCTCGAACATATTCTTTCATAGAGATCGTCTACATATTGTGCTGGTGTGATATAGTGGTTGCACATCATGGAGAATACCATCATCTCTCCATCCTTTGTTGTTGCATAACCTGAAAGATTACGTATATGGTTCATTGAACCAGTCTTTGCCCGGAGATTATTCTTACAGGGAGCTGCCTTCATTCTATTTTTTAAGGTTCCGTCAATACCAGCAATAGGAAGAGAATTATAATATAAATCGAAATATCTATGTCTTGCCATAAAACGGAGTAACTCAACTACCTTTTTTGGGGTTACAAGGTTATATCGAGAAAGTCCGGAGCCATCAACCATAAAAAAATTATCCGTATTGATACCAATACCTTCTAAAAACTCCCTTATCGCTGAAATGGCGGTCTTTGAATCACCCTTACCCTTAAATTCCCTACCAATAGTAAGAAGGAGTTGTTCAGCATGGAGATTTTTACTCTTTTTGTTTATCACATATATAATTTCATCAAGCCTTGGGGATCGGTAAAAAGCTAACCTCTTTCTATTTTGAAAAGGGGGTTGTTCTTTACCTGCAATATACACCTTTCCCGTAAATGTTATCCCCTTTCTCATTAAAGTTTCTCCAAAAACAAAAGCACCATAATGTGCGGGATTTTTCACAGCAATGGACTTTCCGTATTCTTCACTATTTATTGGGAATATTCCTGATATCTCCAGGTTGTTTGTGTCGTATAACATTTTAAAACTAACATCTGCTTCGGAACTCTGATTGCCTGTTATAACTTTATTGACTATGTTTATATATTTAGTTTGCGGCTCTGTCCGTACTTTTGCTGGTGCACCTATGGAATCGCCATGGTAGATAAAGATATCTATAGAATTATCGTTGAAAGAAAAGGCATCTTTTCGAGCTGAGTACCAGAATATTTCATCGTCCCAGCTCCAGCCCTCACCCATAGGAATATCATCAAAATATGAATTATCAACCACTATGTTACCACGAATTTCTTTTATTCCGAGGTATGACAGGGTATCTGCCCAGTTCTCAAAAACTTTTATTGTGTTACCATCGTTAAAGTAACCCGAAATGGTTGGATCACCCCTTCCAATTATAATTAAATCACCTTTTAAAATACCGGATTCTATGTTTCCATTTGTAAGGAGTTCTGTTTCGTATGTAAAATTTGGAGATAGGTATATCAGGCCGGCTGCTGTTGTAAAAAGTTTTATGTTAGAGGCAGGAATGAAAAGTTTATTCTCATTATAATGATACATCACCTCACCTGTATCTAAAGATTCAATATGAATACCGAGATGGGCAGATGATAATTTTTCATCCTTTATAAGGCAATCTAACTCGGAACGGAGCCTTTCAACTGGCGTGAAGGATTCATGTTTTGGTTTGATCACACATCCAAGTAGCGAGCTTGAAAGAAAGGCAATAAATATGAAAAAAATTAAATAAAGGTGGTTATGTTCTTTAGAGCCCATATCCTTTGATCCCTTAAACGCTTTAGTCAACTGGACAAAGTGATTATAACTTATCCAATCACTGCTATACAAAGCAAATAAATGATTGAAAAATAATATAGCTGGATTGAATTATTTGCTTTTATTGTCCATGCTTATAATCAGAATAGTATGTCCTTGACTTCGCCTCTCGGCATGTGTTACCTACTTTTCGAAATAGTCGGGGATAAGGCAATAGTAAATGGGAAAAGAACAATATAAAGAAAGTAATAAAGAAAGGTACCCCCACATTTTTTCTCCTGGTCAAATTGGTCCTCTTAAGGTGAAGAACCGGATCAAATACGCTGCTACTGAAACGAATTTTCCATTTGGTGATGGATTTGTAAGTGATAGAGAGGTTGCATATATGGAAGCCCAGGCAAAGGGTGGTGCCGGGATTGTTACCACGCAAGGCGCTTATCCTGATACAAAAGGAGAGGGCAAGGGGTTCAAGGGAATGATGAGTATTGCAGAAGATCGTTTTATTCCTGGTCTCGCCCGTATCGCAGAGGCAATAAAACGTAATGGTGCCTTAGCGGCTTTACAGATTTTGCATTGTGGAAGAGAAGGCGGTGTAGAACTTGATTATTGTCTTATGCCATCAGTCGTGCCGCAGAGACTTTCATATTTCAAACCTCCACGGGAGATAACCTCCTATCAGATAAAAGAATCTGTGCAGGACCATATCAGGGCTGCCCGTAGGGCTGTTGATGCTGGCTATGATATCATAGAAATATCAGGAATTGTAGGGTATCTCCTTTCAACATTCATATCCCGTTATACCAATAAACGCACTGACAAATACGGGGGAGACATCAGGAATAGATGCCGTCTTATGATGGAAGTACTCCAGGGTGTAAAAGCAGAAGCAGGGGATTCGATACCTGTGGGTATACGACTCTGCGGTCTTGAATTACTCGATGATCGTGGAGGGAATACCGTGGAGGAAAGCCTGGAAAGTTTCCTTCTTGCTGAAGAGGCAGGAGCAGATTATGTGAGCGTGACGATAGGTTGGCATGAATCTTCTGTATCAGTTATTACACGAGATGTTCCCATGGGACACTGGCTCTATGTTGCAGAAAGGGTAAAAAAAATTGTAAATATTCCGGTTATGATAGCATTTCGACAGTTTATACCCGAGATACCTGAGAAGGCAATAGGTGACGGCATCATCGATTTCTGGGAAGCGTGTCGTCCAATGATAGCAGACCCGGAACTTCCCTTGAAGATATCTAAAGGGAGGGAAGAAGAAATCATCCCGTGTATTGCTTGCAACCTTTGTTTTTCACGCCTCTATTATCATCAGCCCATCATGTGTTCTGTAAGGCCAACCCTCGGTCATGAGAATGAAGCTGATTGGGGATACTACGGTTTTTCCCAGAGTAAAAGGAAAAAGAAAATAGTAGTCATAGGGGGTGGTCCTGCAGGACTTCAATGCGCCTCTGTTGCTGCAAAAAGAGGACATAAGGTAACTCTACTGGAGAAGAGAGAATTAGTGGGTGGAAGTATTCTCCTTGCTTCGAAGGTTGATGAGGGCGCAATAGAACTTCTGCGCCCAATAAAAATGCTTGAAGGAGAATGCCTGCGTTCAGGCGTAGAGATTCGCTTAGGGATTCAATACACCCCTGAAGCTTTGGTTGAAGAGGGTACGGATGCAGTAGTTATAGCTACCGGTTCAATAGTTAAAACCTTTCCTTTAGTCACTTCACAAAATATTTTCACGCCAGAAGATATTATAGATAAGGGGAAGAACCCTCCAAAGCGTACAGCAATTATTGGAGGAGAGGGTGTAGGGCTTGGGATTGCTGTATTTTTATCTCGCCAAGGAGAATACGATCTTGTTATTGTGGAAGAGGGTGGCAGACTCGGTCGTGACGTAAATCCATTTTACCTCTGGCAATACCTTAGGTTATTAAAGGAAAAAAAGGTTACCCTATTAACACATTCCCGGGTTGTTGGAATTGAAGGAAAGATGCTGTGTATCAACAGGATGGCCGAGAAGGAGTTCATAGAAGTTGATGGGATAATCATTTCACAAAGAGAACCTGTAAAGGAATGGGATTTGGATTTAGGCCATGTGGCAAAGGAGGTTTATTTTATAGGCGATGCAAAAAGACCAAGGCGTCTACACAACGCGATATATGATGGATATCGGCTGGGAATGGTGCTCTGATGATACCTGTTATCGATAAGGAGTCATGCACAGGATGTGGAAGTTGTATTGATATATGTCCCAATCAGGCAATCTATATGGAAGGTGAAAAAGCACAGATAGATGCTGAGTTTTGTGAAGAATGCGGTTTTTGTACATCTGAATGTCCTGTCGATTCTATAAAAATAATGTTCCCAATTTTTTCCGGTTCAAACCCCTAAAACAAATAATCTTACAATGTATCTATTAAATTCATTTTAACGCTTTTTTTATTACTAATGCATATAAAACCATTTATTTCTCTATAAAATAACGGTTAAAATGAAAACAAAGGCTATATGAAATAGGGTAGTTCCTCTTTTATTGCAGATCCTTTAAAACCACTATTTTTAAAGTTTAAGATAGACATATTTAGACATTTCAACATTTTTAATTATACAGTACATATTTATTTAAACAGTATAATTATTTAATGTCTAAGTAAAAAATAATATTGTCTATATATAATTTTACATATTCTCTTCAAATTTTTAATTTAATCTCTATTTTACAGTATATTTTAAAATATTTAAATTATTTTTAAACAGTTTAATTTTTTTCTTGACAAATGTATTTATACTGTATAAAAGATATATATGTTAGACATTATTAAAAAAATATTAGGGTTCATATTGAAATGTCTAATTATACAGAGAAGCAATGATAGATAGCAAAGAGCTTTTAAAAAAAACAAGTATATCCAGGGCAACTCTTAATAATTACATACGATTGGGTATTATTCCAAAACCAATAGTAAAAAAACCTGATAAGGAAAATAAGAAAATAAAAAAAATAGGGTACTTTTCTGAATCAGCACTAGAAGATATCAGAACCGTTAAACGTTTAAAAAAAGAAGGAAACTCCATTGATAATATAGCTAATATTTTCAGAAATACATTCAATAAAATGAAAGTTGCAGTAGAAGATGATTTGAAAGTTTCCCCTAAAGATGAAGATAAAAAAATCACTGAAAAGATGGTTTCAAGAGAGGATGAAAAACTTACACTCACGATTGATAACATAGAAACCCCGGCCTACCTCATAAATTACAAATTTGAAATAGAATGGATAAACCACGTAGCAGAAGAAGAGATATTTCAACAGACGGTAAGGCTCATCAAAGATGCAGAATCGAGAAACATCTTCAGATTACTTTTTAATATGCTGTACACTGGCAACGTAAAAAATCTCGAAAGCATTGTTGACCTTCACATGACCTTTTTAAAATCGAAATTTTCAAGAGATGAGGTATTTAAACTATACTCAGGTATTTCGGAGAAAGAAATTAATTATTTTCAAGGGTCTTACGATAGAACCGATAGTATACCAAAAAAGGATTTAATAACTCAGACCCATATTGATATTGTGGAACAGGATGGAAATACGAGATCCTACAGACTTTACATCACGTTTTTTAGAGAAGGGTTGTTATTTTTCTACGAACCAAGCGATACGCTTTTAGAAGGGGTGATAGAATTTCTTAAAAACCGCAGTAAAGTGATTAATGAGTTGCTGCAGCGCCGTATGCCTGCCTTGATCGATTTCTGTGTACTTATGGCAGATTTACAGGATTCTGTCAGGATATGCGCTGAACTGCCACCGGAAGAGTATTTTGAGCTAATTAATCAGATGAGAAAAAACGTTGAAGAATCTTTCAGAAACTATTATGGGATTTATGGAAAACATGCCGGTGACGGGTTAGTCTATTATTTCTTAAAAGACCGTGATTCGCATTATATTGTAAACTCGCTTAATTGTGCCATGGAATTAAAAAATAAGATGGAAAAACTTTCGGCTGAGTGGAAAGTACGCAAAAGATGGGACAATGAGCTCTACCTGAATATAGGCATAAATGAAGGGCAGGAATATTTCAGTGCAATTCATGCTTCAAACAACATAGAATTTGCTGCCTCAGGAGACACCATTAATTATGCAAGCAGGCTATCTGATCTTGCCTGTTATGGTTCAATTTTGACCACAAAGAATCTTATAAACAGAATGGCTAAAGAAGATCGCCAAAGGTTTATTTTTGGCATAAAGAGGAAGACACTGGGTAGAGGAATATTTATCGAAAACATGTTTTCTAGGGTTGTAGATTTTATACATGTGGATGATCCGAGATGTGGAAAATTTATGGATATTGCAGCGTTACCTATTACCGAAATTATTGGCAGAGCGTGATAATACGAAATGTTGTGGATAGCCACAGTGATTAAGGTAAAAGAAGTATGAGAGCAGCACTTGAGAATAAATTGTTAGATGTAATTACGTTAAAGAACAAAGACCTTTACTATAAACTACAAATCATCTTTGGTCTTTTTTTTCCTCTCCCTGCAGCAGCTTTTCTATTTTTCATTATAAAATATAATGTTTTAAGAGACGGGTCTCTCCACCTGATACTACTCACAATGCTGATTTTTGCTCTCTGTGGCTTCAGCATGTTAAGGAACATATTCAGCAAAATCGTAAATTTATCAAGGGATATCTCCGAAAACATAACGGCACAGGTTGCTGGCGTTCAGTTTCAGAGTGAGAAGGATGAATTAGGAAATTTAGTAAAATCATTCAATACCATTGCGAAGCAATTTAAAGATACTCATAATCTGTTGGAAAAAAAGATATCAGAAATATCAACACTCAAGGAGCTTTCGGACCTTTGTTATGTGACCTTTGACAACGATGAGCTTTTGTATATTGCTTTGGAACGTGCTTTGAAGTTAGTAAATGCAGATGTAGGTTCTGTTTTGATGCTGGAAAGACCACATAGAAAAGCCTTTATTGTCCAATCAACTATCGGACTTGGAAATAAGCTTACAGTAGGGGAAAAAATTGACTTCAACACAAGCATTGCCAAATATGCGGTAATTAATAAATCTCCTGTTGTTGTTGAAGACATTGAAAAGGATACCCGTTTTGGAAGAAGTAATCGCTCTAACTATGCAACGAAATCCTTCGTGTGTATGCCTATCAAGACGATCAAGGATATTATCGGTGTTGTTACAATTTCCCGGCGAGATGATAAAACACCTTTTACCCAGGAAGATATAGAGGTTTTGACACCACTTTTAAGTAATGTAGCCTTTACATATGAAAACTTACGCCTTGTTAAACAAAATGAGCTGAAAACTGAGTATATAAAGGTGATTGAGAAAATTTTAAAGAATATTAATTCAAGTTTTCGTGACAGCGATATTATCAACACATTCTTGCGTGATGTCCAAACACTAGTGTCTTTTGATCTTGCCATGATTTTAATAAAAGATGAAAACAGGCCTGATAATCTGGTAATATTTGACCTTTTTACCAAGGAATCTACAAATTTTTCAAAGGGTGGCTATTATCCTTACAAAGGCTCAATCATTGACAAAGTTATGGAGCAGGGAACTACCCTGATTGTGGATGACTTAAATACCCTTTACGGAGAATTTGGAAAAGAACTGTTTATGAACAATAATTACAAATCTTGCACTTTAAGTGAATTAAAGACGGGAGGTGATACGAAAGGGGTGTTGATCTTTTTCGCACATGAACCGGAGATCTTTGACAAAGTCAAAGGGTTTATAGATATAGTGGCAGATAGCGTTTCCCTTGCTATTGCAAAAAACACACTCTCTGTCTCCATTAAAAAACGAAAACAAGAACTGGATACATTAAAACAGATTGGTAATGTTCTTGCTTCATCGACATTTGATATAGACCAGGTTCTCAAGCATACGATGGATATGGTAAGGGTTATCATGAATGTGGAAGCGGGCTCACTATTACTTTTACATGAAAATGAACTGGAATTCAGGGTTGCCTTTAATCTTAATATGGAGACCATGCGTAAATCGAGGCTCAAGCTCGGTCAGGGAATTGCCGGTTATGCTGCTACCTGTGGAAAATCGATAATTGTGAATGATGTTGTTAAATCTCCTCATTTTTCACAAGAAATAGACAGAATTACTGGTTTCAGAACAAAATCGGCTCTGTGTGTTCCCATTATCTCGCAAGGCAAGGTGCTCGGGGTTATTGAACTGCTGAATAAAATACCCGGTGATTTCAGTTCAAGTGATGAGCATCTATTACAATCGATTGCTTCATCGGTAAGTATTGCAATGGAGAATGCGCGCCTTTATCAAGAAACGGTTTCTATGACAGAACATGAACGTGGGATACGACAGATGTTTCAAAAGTTTGTCCCCAAAGAGGTTGTTGATAAAATCATCCATGGTGAACAATTCGGGAA
>JAPLKF010000093.1 GCA_026388215.1 Pseudomonadota bacterium
CGCAAAGGTGTCGTGAGATGGTGTTTGAAGACTGCCGATAAATTGATAGCTTTTTGTGCTACGCAGATTCTTGTAGACAGCCACTCTCAAAGAGATTTTCTGATTAAAGAAAAAGTAGTATCTGTATTAAAATCGCATGTAATTGCAAATGGTTCTATATGTGGGGTCGATACGAAAAGATTTTTACCAAACCCTGAAGCCCGGATGAATCTGAGAAAAAAACTCGGAATTTCTGAAACAGATATAGTATTTTTATTCCTTGGAAGGCTGAATCGAGATAAGGGATTACTGAATCTCGCCAATGCGTTTTTGGAAGTATGCAAGACCCATCAAAATGTTTATCTTGTGATAGTGGGAACCGATGAAGAAGATATGAAGAGCAGAATACTTTCAGTATGCGGACCCCGTGCTGACAGAGTACACTTCAAAGATTATACAGACAAACCAGAACACTATATGGCAGCAGCAGATGTCTTCTGCCTGCCAAGCTACCGGGAGGGTTTCGGTGGCGTTATCATAGAGGCAGCATCTACCGGAATCCCGTCTATTGGAACAAGAATCTACGGAATAACCGATGCTATTGAAGAAGGAGCCACCGGGTTATTATATGAACCTGCCAATGTAAATGAGCTTGTAACCAGAATGATGCAATTCATTGAAGATCCTGACTTAAAGAATAAAATGGGTGAGAGGGCACGAAAAAGGGCCATACACGATTTTTCAAAAGAAATCGTAGTCTCTGGAATGCTTGAATACTATGAATCCCTTTTAACGACCCACCACCATTCTTTGCTGACCGGTTCATGAATCGCATTTTAGTTACAGGTGCCACTGGGGCAGTAGGGCCTCGCGTAGTGCAAATATTACGCGAAGCAGGTTATCAAATTCGTACCTTATCTATTGATCCACCAGATCCAGATTTATTTCCAGATGGTGTTGAGGTTCTTATCGGGGATGTTACAGACCCCTATGTGGTAAAATCAGCAGTTCAAGGTATTAAGACAATTGTTCACATGGCGTCTTTGCTACACATTGTAAATCCGCCACCTACTTTGCGTAAGGAATATGAGAAAGTAAATGTTGGTGGAACAGATACCGTTGTTCAAGCTGCTCTTAGAGAAAATGTAGAACGTGTAATCTTTTTTAGTACTATTGCGGTTTATGGTAATACTGCCAACCAGATTATTACTGAAAATACGCCACCATATCCAGACACATTCTATGCTCAAACCAAGCTAACTGCAGAAAAGATTGTCTTACAAGCTTATCGCCCGAATGGTCAGCCACTTGGAACAGTATTAAGGTTTGGTGCTGTGTATGGGGCACGCGTTAAAGGTAACTATAGGCGGCTTCTGCTGTCTTTAAAACAGGGGAAATTTATACCAATTGGTGATGGACATAACCGACGCACATTAATCTACGACAGGGACGTAGCAAAAGCGGTATTGCTAATAATAGAACATCCGGAAGCGGCTGGTCAGGTTTATAATGTATCAGATGGAAATTTCCACACACTAAATGAGATAATTAGAGTAATGTGCAAAGCCCTTGATCGGTCTCCACCAAGAATATCATTGCCTGTTAAACCTGTAAGGTGGACAATATCTGTATTAGAGGTCTTTGCACATCTGTTTGGTATTAATGTAACGATCGGGCGTGATATGGTTGACAAATATATAGAGGACATAGCGGTGGATAGCCAGCGTATCAGAATCCAATTAGGTTTTGAGCCACAATATGGCTTGGTGAAAGGTTGGGAAGAAACGATTCGTGAAATGAAACAAAATGGCTACTTGTGATTTGTTCTATGAAACGCATATTTGATTGTATTACGGCTATTTTCTTGTTATGTTTTTTGACCATCCCCATCTTGATTATTGCATTAGCAATTAAAATAACCTCTAAGGGCCCGGTTTTACATTGGTCAGACAGGGTTGGTGTTCGCAACCTGATATTCAAAATGCCTAAATTTCGCACAATGCGCAAAAATGCCCCCATTGTTGCTACGCACCTTTTAAAAAATCCCGATGCTTATTTAACACCTGTTGGATCCTTCTTACGTAAGTTTAGCTTGGATGAACTGCCTCAATTGTGGAGTGTTTTAAAGGGCAATATGAGCCTTGTTGGCCCAAGGCCGGCTCTATATAATCAGGATGATTTAATTATCCTGAGAACAAATAAGGAGATACATAAACTTGTTCCCGGAATTACCGGTTGGGCACAAATCAACGGTAGAGATGATATCCCGATCCCCTTAAAGGTTGAATTAGATGAGTACTATATGAAACATCAATCTTTTTTATTTGATCTTAAGATACTATATCTGACTTTTTTAAAAGCAATAAAGGCAGAGGGGGTTAAACATTAAAGAGGACCTTAAAGTAACCCTTTTTCTTTTTCTATTTGCATTTATCATAAGGGTGTATATGGTTTTTACTGCCAGCGTTATTGCTCCTGATGGGATATTTTATGTAAATATCGCCAAAATGATTAATGCCGGTAGCCTTCAGAAAATTTCTGAATTTGGATTTTTTAGTCTTTACCCTTTTTTGATTGTCATTGCTCAAAAAATATTTCACAACTGGGAGATTGCAGGCAGAATGGTTTCAGCGGTTTTAGGATCTCTCGCAGTTATCCCGCTTTTCTTAATAACGAAGAAACTGATAAATATGAAAATTGCATTGATTGCCGGAATATTTTATATAATCAGCCCCCGTCTTGTTGAATATTCAACGAATGTCTTACGGGAATCAAGTTATTGGTTCTTTTCGATAACCGCATTATGGCTGGCCCTAAAAGGGCTTTCTTCCAGAAAGTTGATTTTTGTGGTCTTAGCAAGCCTTTTTACAGGACTGGCAATGTTTACCCGTATGGAAGGTGTTTCTATATTTTTAATCATTTTATTATGGATTTTTTGGTACTATCACGAAGGGGATTTCGGTCTGAAACGACTCATCATTTTTTTGCTTGTTTTTATCGTTTCTATGCCGATTATTTTTTCTTCTCCTTTACTCTTCTTTAAAAATAGGCTTGGAAGTTGGGAAATAGGTCATGTAGGGACAAAATTGCCTTTTTTGATTATGAACAGCACTGAACACACATTAGAGGTGAAACCTGACATTTTGGATAGAACAACAGTTCAATTTCGGTCATTTCTGGACATATCGAAAAGACATAAATATATTACGTTCATTTCAGAGATAATATATAAATTCATAAAATCGTTTAATGTTGTGTTTTTCATTCTGTTATTGTTTGGAGTATTCCGGAGAAGATCGATCCCTTATTCAAGAAGGGAAATTCCGATTTTGATATGGTTTACCATATTGTTTCTCAGCTCATTTTTCTATGTTGCCAAAACCAATTATTTTGGTACCAGACACGGGTTATTGATGGGGATTCCTGCATTGGTCTGGGCAGGGATTGGCTTTTATGAATTGAGAGATATATTCTATAATTGGGTTATGAAGAGAAAATCGTTATTGAATTATTCTAAATATATGACAATTTTTTTACTTATGGTTGTATTTATTGTTATTCTTCCCAAAACACTTTCTTGTTCTGGAGTAGATAAAATTGAATTGAAGGAAGCAGGAGTTTATCTAAAAGAGATGGGTTACTCTAAAGCAAGGTTTGCAGGAGAACCAATCTTACACAGAGTTTTATTTTATGCAGATTCAGAATTTATCCCCCTTCCCCAAGGTATGACTTTTGAAGAAGTGATAAGATTTTTAAAGGAGAATCAAACAAGATTATTAATTGTTGATAAAAGAACAGTTGATACCTTTTTAGATAATTTTAATGGGAATGTAAATCCCTTTGTTCTTGAGAAAGTTCAATTACCCAAATTGGATCAATTTAAAGAATATTCAATCGTAGTCTATAGACTTAAGGAAGAGTGAGAGTTATCCTATGAGATTGGTTGGTAGAGGAAAAAGAATCATTGTCATTTTCAGCGATGTGGTGCTGGTTACCCTCTCGTACTGGTTAGCATATCTTCTTCGCTTCAATTTCTCTATTCCTGAGATTTTTTACAACAAATTTGTTGAGTCGCTCCCTGTACTTGTACTCATCAGAATCGTATGTTTTTATTTGTTCAGGTTATATAGCGGTGTATGGCGCTATGCTTCAATCAATGATTTGTTGAGAATTTTAAAGGCAATTACTTTGAGCTCTTTTCTTTTCGTTGCTTTTATCACCTTTCGCTACCATTTCATTGATTTCCCGAGATCCGTGTTTCTCATTGACTGGTTTGTGATAATCATCTTTGTAGGTGGGGTACGTTTTCTTTACCGGCTCTCACGGGAGTTTTATATGGTGAAAGGAGATAACAAAAAACGGGTTCTGATCATTGGTGCTGGAAGGGCCGGAGAGATGTTATTAAGAGAAATGAAGCAGAATCCAAATATAGCCTTTGACCCTGTCGGTTTTTTAGACGAAGATCCTGATAAACAGGGACGGCGGATCCATAATGTTCCTGTATTAGGGAAGGTTGAAGATGTGGGCAGGATTGTTTTAAAGAAGAAAGTTCAGGAAATCGTAATAGCCATTCCTTCGATGACCGGCAAAGAAATGCGGAAAATTATTCACCAGTGCAAGGACATGGGGATTCCCTGCAAAACTGTACCGGCGATGGGTGATATTCTGAACGGAAAGGTCAGTGTGAATGAGATTCGAGAGATCCGTATTGAAGATCTTTTGGGTCGTGAGCACATTGAGCTGAATAGGGAACTGATAAAGGGTTATCTTTCCAATAAAAAGGTTTTGGTTACCGGTGCCGGGGGGTCAATTGGTCAGGAACTCTGTCGCCAAATTCTTAAGATTAACCCGGAAAAGCTCATCCTCTTTGAAAGGGTAGAAAATGAACTTTACCATCTTGAAATGGAGTTTTCGGAATTATTCCCAAATGCCCCATGTGCTTTTGTCCTTGGAGATATTCTGGACGTAAAAAGATTGGAAGGGGTGATAGGGGAATATCGACCCGAGGTTGTATTCCATGCAGCAGCTTATAAACATGTGCCAATGATGGAAGTTCATCCTGCTGAAGCGATTAAAAATAATATTATGGGAACTCAAAATGTTGCAGAGGTTTCTGCCATGTACGATGTAGCAAAGTTTGTCATGATTTCAACGGATAAGGCGGTCAAACCGAGCAGTGTAATGGGCGCTTCAAAGAGGATTGCCGAGCTAATCTGTCAGGGAATGAACCAACGCCAGAAGACTAAATATATTGTTGTCCGGTTTGGTAATGTTTTAAATAGTGCGGGAAGCGTCATCCCGCTCTTTAAAGAACAGATTGCGAAGGGGGGACCCCTAACAGTAACCCATCCTGATGCAACGAGGTACTTTATGAGTATTCCTGAAGCGGCCCAACTGGTTATGCAAGCAGGGGCAATGGGAAAGGGTGGGGAAATTTATGTTCTCGATATGGGAGAGCCAGTTCGCATTACTGACCTGGCAGCAGATATGGTTCGATTGATGGGTTTGAGAATGGGAGAGGATATTGATATTGTATACTCCGGCCTCAGACCTGGTGAGAAAATACATGAAGAACTCATTACAGACGAGGAGGAGGTAGAACCCACCTCGCATGAGAAAATCATGATGGTTAAGGCATCGTCCTTTGATTGGATAGATTTACAAAAAAGGATTGAAGAGTTTGTGGAGAAAATAGATCAGTATAATCCGCAGGAAATAAGGGAAAAATTGATGTCAATTGTTCCTGAAAATAGTTCCC